>JACXUD010000029.1 GCA_014764025.1 Campylobacterota bacterium
ATAAGTACTTTTGTGATTTTTGTTTTCATGGATTCTACCTCTTTGGCATGTGAATTTTGATTTTAGAGGTGCCCTAATATCAATCTTGACGAAATTGCAGAAGATCTCAATATAAGTAAGTTTCACATGCACCGTCTCTTTAAAGAGGTGTTTGGGCGCAATATCTATGAGAGCATCAAATCGATCCGCTTGCAAAAAGGCCTCGAATCTGCTGCTGACCAATCGCTACTCCACTATAACCGAAGTGGCCAATATGTGCGGATATAGTTCGCAGACCTCTTTTATTCGGGCATTTAAAGAGCGTTTTCACATGACCCCAAAAGATTGGCGAAACGGCGGTTATAAAGAGTATTCGCTGCAGATCCTACGCCAATCCAAAAAGGCGATGAGTTCACATGCCACTTTTGACGGATTAAAACCGACCATCGTCAAACAACCCCCCCTTATGTCATCTATAGAAAAAACGACTATCTCAGTGAAGACGGCAGTTTTGATATCAGTTTTTATATCTCGATTCGATTTTGATTTTGGCATGTGAAGATATAATGCCATCAAAGGATTCTTATGAGTAAACGTATCTTTATAACTGCGACCAACACCGATATCGGCAAGACCTACACCACCAAAAAGCTGATGCAAACATACACGAAGATGGGGTTGAAAGTCGGCGTCATCAAGCCCATAGAGACGGGCGTGGCGGATGAGGCGCAAGACGGCGAAGCACTTTTGGAGCTGCTCAAACAGTGCAATCCGCTCTTGTGGCATCTTGACGTGGAGGATGTGGTGCCTATAACCTATGCATTGCCTGCCGCACCATTCGTGGCATCAAAGAACAAGCCGCTCGATCTTGCACTGATATTAGAGAAGATAGAGTTTATGGAGGCTTCGTGCGACGTGCTGCTGATCGAAGGGGCAGGCGGGCTCTATGTGCCGATTGATAGCAAAACGATGATGATCGATCTTATCCGCAAACTTGATGCGGTGGCTCTATTGGTTACGCACTGCTCGCTTGGGTGCATCAACGATACGCTGCTCAGCCATAAAGCGCTTGAGTCTTACGGGATTTCACATGCCATAGCCTTTAACTGCCGCGAAGAGGATGTGAGCTTTGCCGAGGTGAGCGAGCCATACTTTTCACATGCCAAAATAGATGTCATGAAAGTGGATAGTGATATTGAAAAAATAGCCGCTGCATTGTATAATTTATGAATTTTTTTAAATAAAGAAGCCTATATGAGACACCTGATACGAACCGATGATTTTACGACCGATGAGGTCAAAACGATTTTAGCGACCGCAAAGAGCTATAGTGACGGGCGTTTTGATCGGATCCTCCAAGACAAGATCATCATCACTCTCTTTTTTGAGAACTCCACGCGAACCCGCAGCTCTTTTGAGATCGCGGCAAAGCGTCTGGGCGCTGAGATGGTGCATCTGGACGTATCGAAAAGTTCGACCAAAAAGGGTGAGACGCTTGTCGATACGGCGATGAATCTTGACGCGATGGGGCCGCACGCCATTATAGTGCGCCACGAGAACGCCGGGGTGCCAAAGATCCTCTCGAATCATACGCGCGCCTCGATCATCAATGCGGGTGATGGCGCTCACGCACACCCAACTCAAGCGCTGCTTGATCTCTACACCCTCACTGAACACTTCGGCGACGTAAAGGGCAAAAAGATCGCAATAGTGGGCGATATCAAGAACTCGCGCGTTGCCAACTCCAATATGGAGCTGCTTACCCGTTTTGGGGCGGAAGTGGTTCTTGTCGGGCCGCCGCAGTTTTTGCCAAAAACGCCGCTCTATACCACTAATAATATCCGTGATGTTATCGATAGTGTCGATGCCATCATGTCGCTTCGCACCCAAACCGAGCGCCACTCTTCGCAAAACTACGCTTCGCTTAAAGACTACGCGAGTGATTTTTGCATCACGACCGAGGTGCTTGGAGATAGAGACGTAATACTGCTTCACCCGGGGCCCGTTCACAGAAATATCGATATCTGCGATGCCCTGCTTGCCGATGAGCGCTGCAAGGTGCTTGAACAGGTAAGTAACGGCGTTCTTGTGCGCATGGCAGTATTAAAACAGCTGATTTATGGGATTTGAAAAGGTCAATCAAAAAGCCTCCAAGCGAGAGCCTTTTTTAGTAATTTGTGACTTTTTGGCACAAAACGTCATCGTTTTGGGCGAAGAGGAGTTGGCATGTGAAGATGTCGAGTTCTCGATGGATGAGGATTTTATTTCAAACTCACACGCCAAGAGGCTTGAGAAGAGAGCCATGGAGTTTCAAGAGTATAAGAGCAAGTTCGACGCCGTGATTGAAGAGATCAAAGCGGGCGACACCTACCTCACCAACCTCACCCAGCCCACGCCTATCACTACAGCACTCACGCTCCAAGAGATATACGAGAGTGCAAACGCCAAATTTAAACTGCGCTATAAAGATAAATTCGTCTGCTTCAGCCCCGAGCGATTCATAAAAATAGAGAACGACACCATCCACACCTTCCCCATGAAAGGCACCATCGACGCCTCTATTTCACATGCCGCGGAGCTGATTCTTGCAAATGAAAAAGAGATGGCGGAGCACGTCATGGTAGTCGATCTGCTGCGAAACGATCTGAGCATCGTAGCTTCAAATGTCCGTGTGGAGCGCTTTCGCTACATCGACACCATCGAGGCCGGCGAGAAGAGACTCTTGCAGGTGAGCTCACATATCTGCGGGGATCTAGAAAATAATTGGCATGTGAATCTGGGTGATATTTTGAAAAAGCTGCTCCCCGCAGGCAGTATCAGCGGCACGCCAAAAAAGAGCACGCTCGAGATCATTGAACGTGTCGAGGGGTATGAACGCGGTTATTTTAGCGGTATCTTCGGCTACTTTGACGGCAAAGAGTTCGACAGTGCGGTGATGATACGGTTCATCGAAAAAACGCAAGCGGGGTACATCTACAAAAGCGGCGGCGGCATCACGCTTGATAGCAGGGCCGAAGATGAGTATAATGAGATGCTTGATAAGGTCTATCTGCCGTGAAATATCTTTTAGGGTCTGCCGATGAAAAATAGGATTCTTTCAATTGTGCGCTATCTGCTGCAGTATAAAGAGCAGTTCCTAAATGACGAGACGCGTTATCGCTTTGAGATCGTGAATGTTATTTTGCTCCTCTCGCTCTTTGGTTTGGCATTTGGCATCATCGGCAACATCATACGCGGCACAGAAGGGTTCGTGATCGTAGAGACCTCGCTTCTCTTAAGCGGTATCGCCATGCTCATAGCGCTTCGAAGCTACCCTAAATCTTTTTCGCTCGTCGTAGCCCTGCTTTCGGTGGAATATACCCTCTTTTATATCTTTTTGCTCTACACCTCGCATCCTGCGGACATGAAGCACTTGTGGCTCTTTACCTACCCCATCATCATCATGAACCTTCAGCCCTGCAGACGAGCCCTCTTTTGGCTTCTTTTGTTAATAACCGCGATAGCCGCCGCCCCGTTTCAAAACTTTGTGGAGGTCGATTTTACCCCCTACCAGGTGCTCTATCTGGGTGTGGTCATCACCTTGGTCTCCATCATCACCGTCTTTTATAAAAGGGTGATGACCAAGGCGCACGAGAAGATACTCGAGCAGCAGAACAGACTGCGCGATTTCAACGCCAAACTAGAGCAGCTCGTGGATGAGAAGACCGCCGAACTCTCGGAGCTCAATTCGCGTCTAGAGGAGAAGGTGCAGCAAAAGGTCGAAGAGCTGCTACAAAAAGATGAGATTCTCACCAAACAGTCGCGTCAAGCGGTGATGGGCGAGATGATAGCCATGATAGCCCATCAGTGGCGTCAGCCGCTCTCGTCGGTGACGCTTCAGATCTCGAGCCTGCAGATAGGAAAGATGCTAAACGGCCGCATGGACGAGGAGGAGGTCGAGAGATCGCTCTCGCAGATCAACGAGACGATCATGTATCTCTCCGAGACTATCGAGGATTTTAAAAGGTACTTCCAGCCCGATAAAAAAGAGGCCGAGGTCGATATCGCCGATGCGATCAGACGTGCGCTCAACTTCACCATGCCTAGGCTGAGAACCAAAAGTATCGATGTCCTCTTTGACGAGACACAGACCTATATTATACATACGCATCTCAACGAGCTGATCCAGGTGATACTCAACATACTCAACAATGCGATCGACGTCTTGGAAGAGCGCATGATAGAGGCTCCAAAGATATTCATAGAGCTTGAACGTATAGGAGGAGAGATCAAGATCTCTATCGAAGATAATGCCGGCGGCATCGCCGATGAGGCCCTCACGAAGATATTCGAGCCCTACTTCAGCACCAAAGGCAAGAACGGTACGGGGCTTGGCCTCTATATGAGCCAGATGATAGCCCAAAAACAGCTCAGAGGCTCGATTGAAGCAACCAATACGCAAAAGGGTGCCCGATTTTGCGTGACGATCGGTGATGCGGCTCTTTAGTCGCCTTTTGGAGGCGTTAGGCATCCTCTTGAGCCTCGCTGCTTTGACGCTGCTCTTTGCATTTGGGCACCATCTTCTCTACTTCACGCTTCTCGGAGCGGCTCTGGTTTTAAGTTCACGCTTTAAAATAGGGGTATTTCGCATAGTTGTTGCAACCTCATTTTTATGGCTTCTCAAAGAGCTCTGCGACATCTATGACAACGAGCTTTTTGAGCTCTCGCTGAGGTATGGTATCGTGATCAATCCTCCCTATATCGATGAGTCTCTTTTTCTTCTGCTTGGCGGGTTGCATATGGCGCTGGGTTACTTGGTTTTAAAAAAGTTTGAGCTATAATCGAGTTTATTTTTTTCTTTTGGAGAGACATGTATATCGAAGATTTGAAATTTTCACTCTGGGCAGATTTTATAGAGCGCGACTATTTGGACGGCGAGTTTAAGCGTTTGATAGAGAACAAAACGATCAACGGAGCGACATCGAATCCTGCGATCTTTAAAAATGCAATCCTTACTTCGAGCGCTTATAAGGCTCAGCTTGCAACGCTTGAGGGCATGGCTCCAAAAGAGAAATATGAGGCGGTGGCCATATTCGATATCCAAAAGGCGGCAGACGTTTTAGCACCGCTCTATGTTGCAGGGGATGATGGCTATGTAAGCATCGAAGTCGATCCGTTTTTGTGTGACGATGCCGAGGGGACGATTGCCGAGGGCAAAAGACTCTATAAAGCGATCAATCGCAAGAACGTCATGATCAAAGTTCCCGCAACCGATGCAGGGTATAAGGCTATGGAGAGTTTGGTCGCCGATGGAATTGCGGTCAATGCCACACTCATCTTCTCGAAGGCTCAGGCGCTTGCGTGTGCAGAGGCGTTTAAGCGAGGCGTTGCAAAACACGGTGTGAAAGTCGATACGGTCATCAGTATCTTCGTAAGCCGTATCGACCGCGCACTCGATAAAACGCTGGCGCAAAAGGGGATCGCCGTGGCACTGAGCGGCATCTACAACTCGTTTGATATCTACTATGCTATCGAAGCGCTCAAAGTTCCAGGATGCCGTGCGTTGTTCGCAAGTACGGGTGTCAAAGACGATTCGCTTCCGGCACACTACTACGTTGAGAAAATGCTGGCTTACAATAGTGTGAACACGGCACCCATCGACACGATAAAAGCGTTCGATGCAGCGACCAAACGCACTGCCGCACCCGTCGCGCAAGATATTATCGATGCGCATTTCAAAGCTCTCGAAGCGTCAGGCATAGATTTTGATGCAGTGCTTACACAGCAGATCACAGAGGGCCTAGAGGCATTTAAAGTCGCATTCAAGGATATATTGGAGTCATTATGAGCACGCAAAACACACCGAATAGCTATGTAGATATTAATAAACTCACCTTTGAGCAGCTCAAACGCGTTCGAGGTTATCTTAAAAAGATGATCGAGATCGGCGGAAGCGACCTGCATCTTAAGGCTAATTCGGTCGTGCGTGTTCGTAAAGACGGGCAGATCATGCAGTTCGCAGGCGGGATATTCTCTAAAGATGACGCCCTCACCTTTGCAAAGGAGCTCTTAAAGGGGCGCTTTGCGGAGTTTGCCGAGAATAAAGAGATCGACCTTGTCTATCCGTTTGACGAGAGCAACCGTTTTCGTGTCAACCTCTTCTTTCAGATGGACGGCGTCTCGGCGGTCTTTAGGGTCATTCCCGTCAAGGTTCCCGCAATTGATGAGCTCCATCTGCCTGAAGTGGTGAAGAGTTTCGTGCATAAAGAGCGGGGTTTAGTCTTAGTGACGGGAGTGACCGGAAGCGGGAAATCGACGACGCTTGCATCGCTCATCAACGAGATCAACGTCACGCGCAAGAAGCATATCATCACGATCGAAGACCCGATCGAGTTCGTTCATAAAGATAGAGGCTGTATCATCAATCAGCGTTCGGTCGGTCAAGACACCCTCTCTTTTAACCGTGCATTAAAAGCGGCACTGCGTGAGGACCCCGATATTATCTTGGTCGGTGAGATGCGTGACAAAGAGACGATAAACCTCGCACTGCACGCGGCCGATACGGGACACTTGGTATTCTCTACGCTTCACACCATCGATGCAAAAGAGACCATCAACCGTATCATCGCAACCTTCCCGACGGAGGAGCAAAACCGTATCCGTATGTCGCTAGCGGGTGTTTTGCAGGGTGTCATATCACAGCGTCTCGTACCGACGGTGGGCGGGAAACGGCGCGCCGCGCTAGAGGTGCTTGTGCGCACACCTTATATAGAGAAGCTCATCTTGGAGAATCGAGACTACGAGATCAAAGACACGATAGAGAAGGGCAAAGAGTACTATAAGTCGCAAAGTTTCGATCAGGCTCTCTTGGAGCTCTACTATGAGGGTGTCATCACCAAAGAGAGCGCTAAAGAGTTTGCGACGAGCCCTGCGGATCTTGAGCTCAAGATGAGCGGCGTCAGCGACTCAAAAGCATCTATCAAGTCGGCAGGGGCTCAGGCAGCCAAAGAGGGCGGCATCAAAAAAGCACATGACGACGATGTCTTTGAGTTGAAATCATAAATATCAACTGAAATTAAAGAAAAGTCAGGTAAAATTCGACCCATTTTTTAAAAAGGAAGATATATGTTAGAGGGCATTATTAGAGAGAGTACAAGTAAGAAGGCTGTTAAAGCACTTCGTCGCGATGGTTATCTAATTGCAAACATATACGGAAAAGGGCTTGAGAACATCAACGCTGCATTCAAAGAGAATGAATATATCCGTACTGTTCGTAATAAAGATACTTTAGTATTTGCTGTAAAAGTGAACGGACAAGAGTTGAATGTAGTTGCTCAAGAGTATGAGTCTCACCCGGTTACCGGTAAACTTCTTCACGTTGACTTGATGGTTGCACAACCAAACGTGGTAACACACTACATGGTTCCTGTTGAGCCACAAGGTGAAGCTATCGGTCTTAAAAACAAAGGTATGGTTTATGTTGCTAAACCACGTCTAAAAGTGAAATGTTCAGTTGAGAACCTTCCGGAAAAAATCGTTATCGACGTAACAAATATGGATGTCGGTGACTCTAAACTGATCCGTGACCTTCCAAAATATGAAAACGTTACATTTACAGACTCTGATCGTGTATCTGTACTAAGCGTTATCAAAGCTAAGTAATCATGCTGCTCGTAGTAGGACTGGGTAACCCTGGCCCTAACTACGAACATACCCGCCACAACATCGGTTTTATGGTGATCGATGAGCTCATCAAACGAACCAACGCACAAAAAGTAGCCTCTTCGTCCTTTAAAGGCGAACTCTATAGATCTCAAAATATCTTTTTTCTAAAACCCCTTACTTTTATGAACCTCTCCGGAGAGTCGATCCAGGCGGTCAAGAGCTATTTTAAGATCGATAACGTCGCGGTTATTCATGACGATCTCGACCTTCCCTTCGGGGCGCTTCGCTTCAAGCACGGCGGCGGTCACGGCGGCCATAACGGCCTCAAATCGGCCGATGCGAAGATCACGCCTGCGTATGACCGCATACGAATGGGAATCGGTAAACCCGAACATAAAGGCGAGGTGGCTTCATACGTTTTAAGCCACTTTTCACATGCCGAAAGTGCTCTCTTGCCAAAGTGGATTTCACATGCCGCGGATGCGACGGAGTTTCTCTTTTCACACTCTTTGGAAGATACGAGCTCAAAATACACTCTTAAACAGATTACGCTAGAATAACGCCCATGCTAGCGTTTAAATATATCTCTTTTCACTATCTGAAATACTTCTTGGTCATTATGCTCGCTCTTGTGATGTTCTTGGTCGGATTCGACTATATGGACAATGCAGAGAAGCTCTCAAACTCGGCGAATCTCGTGCTTATCTATCTGACCTATAAAGCCTTCTTCGCTATCGATATGCTTCTGCCGCTTGCCCTTGTCTTTGCGATGATATCGACCAAGATTTTTCTCATTCGCTCCAATGCACTCGTCTCTTTCTACTCTTTGGGCTACTCAAAGATAGATATCCTCAAGCCCTTTGTCATCGTCTCAAGCAGCGTGGTTCTCCTATTCATTTTGATGCACTCTTGGTCAAGTTTTGCAAGGGCGGACGAATTCTCGAACAACATCCGAAAGAATGCCGAGTATCTCAGCCCTACGCGAGACCTCTTTTTCACCTATCAAAACAAATATGTCTATTTCTCCAAGATGAACCCGCTTGAGGAGAGAGCTTTTGATATACGTGTCTTTAGCGTCACGAACGGGTCGCTTCAGGAGGTTTTGGTGGCCAATGAGGCAAGATACCAAGACGAACACTGGTATATTTCCGAGGCCGATATCATCACAAAGCCCGCAAAGATGGACTTCGAGTCGCTGGGCATCAGCGTGACGAACCAAAAAGAGCTGCGCATATTGGAGGGGTTTCGTCCGAAGATGCTCGATCAGGTCTATGAGGGAAAGGTGAACTTCACCATCTATGATGCACTCAGCGCTCTATGGCTCTTTAGGGATCAAAACGTCAATACGGCCTCGATACGCGGAGCGCTCTATAAGATCATCGTCTATCCCTTCTTCGTACCGGCACTAGTCGTCATCATCTTCTTCTTCGTACCGATCAGCCCCCGTTTCTTGAACGTCTCGCTCTTTAGCTTTGGAGCCATTCTTGCTACTCTTGTAGTATGGGGAGTTTTGTTTATGCTTATCGAGCTCTCGAACAACAAGACGATACCGAGCGAAATAGGCGTCGTTGCACCCGTAGCACTCCTCTTTTTAGCAGCGCTGCGCACATGGAGAAAAAACTCTATATCGGTCTAAATTTAGCTCTTTTTTGATAAAATGTGCGCTAAAAATTTTTTGGAAAAAGCGATGATAAATTTTAAAGAGTTAGCCACAGAGTTTCAGACACCACTCTATGTATATGACTTTGACTATATGACACAGCAGTTCAATGCCCTCAAGGAGGCCTTTCGCGGCAGAAAATCGATTCTTTGCTACGCGATCAAGGCAAACTCGAATCTCAGCGTCGTCAACCATTTTGCCTCTATGGGAAGCGGTGCGGACTGCGTCTCTATCGGCGAGGTAAGACGCGCTTTATTGGCGGGCGTGCCTAGCTATAAAGTGATATTTAGCGGTGTGGGCAAGAGCGATGACGAGATCCGCGAAGCGATCGAGTCCGATATCCTCTACATCAATCTCGAGAGCGAAGCGGAGCTTGGCCGTGTCGAGCTGATTGCTAAAGAGCTGGGGCGCGTTGCACGCATCTCTATCCGCGTAAATCCTAACATTGATCCAAAGACCCACCCCTATATCTCGACGGGTCTGCATGCAAACAAGTTCGGCGTTGATCTCAACCGTGCAAAACGCATGTACATCTTGGCGAAGAACTCTGCAAATCTCGACCCTGTCGGTATTCACTTCCATATCGGTTCACAGCTCACCCAGCTTGAGCCTATCCGTGAATCGGCAGTTATCGTATCTGACTTGGTGAGGTCGCTTAAAGTGCTTGATATCGAGTTGAAGTTCTTTGATATCGGCGGCGGACTCGGCGTGACCTATAAAGACGAAGCGACCATCGCTCCGTATGACTACGCTCAGGCTATCCTCTCTACTCTTACCGGTCTTGACCTTACTATCGTCTGCGAACCGGGGCGTTTCTTGACGGCCAACAGCGGCTATTTTCTGACAAAAGTGCTCTATGAGAAGCAAAACGGCGACAAGCGCTTTGTGGTGGTTGACGGTGCTATGAACGACCTTCTGCGCCCGAGCCTCTACAACGCCTATCACAAGATCGAAGCGATCACCGCGTCTCAAAGCGAGCCGAGCAAAGCCGACGTAGTGGGGCCGGTGTGTGAGAGCGGCGACTTCTTCGCAAAAGATAGAGAGCTGCCGCAGCTAGAGCATAACGATCTGCTCGTGATCCACAGTGCAGGCTCATACGGATTCGGGATGGGGAGCAACTACAATACGCGCGGCAGAAGCGCAGAGGTTGCAGTGCAGAATGGAGAAGCGAGACTGATCCGAAAACGCGAGAGTTTTGAAGATCTGATCGCTCTAGAAAAAGAGTTCCTGCCGAGTGCAAAGTAGCAAAACGATGTACTTCATAGATGTTCAAGGTACGCTTATAAGCGATGAGGATAAATCGCCTATCAGAGGCTCTAGAGAGTTTTTGCAACGTTTAAACGAAGAAAAAACCCCCTATATGATCGTGACTAACAACACCAAGCATGCAAGCAGCGACTTCTACGCGTTTTTATCTTCGCTTGGGTTTGAGTTTCCGATATCTCACTATCTCGATCCGCTGATGATGCTTGAGTCGGTGGTGGAGAAAGAGGGTGTTGCGGCATACGGAACGGATGAGTTTTTAAAAGTATTGCTCTCTATGGGGTATAGATTCGATTATGAGAAGCCTCAAAGTGTGCTCATTTCGATCAAAGCCAATTATACCGCAGACGAATACGCGCAGATCATAGATTTTCTGCTCGGCGGCGCAAAACTGGTGGGGATGCACGAGACCTCCATCTATGCTAAGAACTCGAAGCGCTATCCGGGTGTCGGTGCAATTTTGAAGATGCTGGAGTTTGCCACTTCGGTACATTATACGGTGGTCGGCAAACCGAGCGTACCTTTTTATGAAGAGGCGCTCAAGCGGCTCAAAGAGCAAGATTCACATGCCGAATTTTCAAAAGTGACGATGATAAGCGATGACGTCAAAGGCGATCTGGGCGGTGCAAAAGAGATGGGAATGAAGACGAGCTTTGTTCTCAGCGGCAAGTATAGAAGCGCCGGTGAGATCATCCCTTCGTTAAAACCCCATCTGCGTCCGGAGAGAGTTTATGCAAACATGCAAGAAATTTTAGAGGAAATTGGATGAAGACGTTAGAAGAGTGCCGTGAAGCGATCGATGCGATCGATAACGAGATATTAGAGCTTCTCAACAAGCGTATGCAGGTGGTTCACCGCGTGGGCGAGATCAAAAACGATACCGGCGGTGCCATCTACAGACCCGAGCGGGAAAAGGCGATCGTGAATCGTCTCTCGAAGATGAGCGAGAAGAGCGGCGGGCTGTTGAATAAAAATGCGATCGAGGCGATCTTTTTGGAGATATTTGCGGTGGCAAGAAACCTTGAACTGCCTGAAAAAGTGGCCTTTTTGGGGCCTGAGGGGAGTTTTACCCATCAAGCCGCAGAGAGCCGATTCGGAGCGATGAGCGACTATCTCTCTCTCAACTCCATTCACGCGGTCTTTAAGACGCTTGAATCAAAGCGTGCGAAGTTCGGCGTAGTACCTATCGAGAACTCACGCGACGGTATCGTGGGCGAGACGCTTGATTACTTGGCAAAGAGCTCGGTCAAGATCGTAGCGGAACTCTACATGCCGATCCACATGTCCTTTGCATCCAAAGCAAGAAAAGTCGAGGATATCCGCAAGATATACTCCAAAGACAAAGGGTTCGGGCAGTGCAGGGAGTTCTTGCAGGCGCACGGTTTCATAGACGTCGAGCTGATCCCCGTAGAGTCAACGGCCAAAGCGGCGATCCTTGCATCAAAAGATGAGAGCTCTGCCGCTATCTGCTCACATATCGCGGCAAAGATGTACGGCCTGCCGACGATGTTCGAGAATATCGAAGATCAGCATAACAACATGACCCGCTTCGTTATACTCAGCGACTTTAAAAACGGGATGAGCAAAGATGATAAGACCTCTATTCTCGTGCGTCTCAAAGATGCGGTAAAAGCGGGCTCGCTGGTCCATTTCCTGCAGGATTTTTATGACGAGAATATAAACCTCTCAAAGATCGAATCGCGTCCGTCACGCGATAAGAGCGGGTTTGGGTATTGGTTCTTTATCGACTTCTACGGTCATATAGATGATGAAGCGGTGAAGAGAGTGGTAGAGAAACATAAACATGAAGTGACATGGCTTGGAAGCTATGTAAAGGGTGAAGAGTGAAATTCAATCAACATTTAGAGGGCATTAAAACGTATGAGGCGGGCAAGCCGATAGAGCTTGTAGTAAGAGAGTTCGGCATCGAGCCAAAGGATATCATCAAGCTGGCAAGCAACGAGAATCCGCACGGCTGTTCAACGAAGGTGCAAGAGGCGGTAAGCAAGATAGTGGCCAAGATGGCACTCTATCCGGATGATTCGATGCTCAAGCTCAAAAACGCTCTGAGTGCACATTATGATGTTCAAAACGAGAACATCATCATCGGTGCGGGAAGCGATCAGGTGATCGAATTCTTGATGCATGCCAAGGCGCACCACGGAACAAAAGTGCTTATCAACAGCGTGACGTTCGCGATGTATGAGATCTACGCAAAACATGTGGGCGCACAGATCATCAAGACCGCTTCGCAAGAGCACAATCTTGATGAGTTCTATGCACTCTACCAAGAGCATAAGCCTGAAATTATCTTTCTCTGTACGCCAAACAACCCGACAGGCGATGCGATCGATGCAAAGGCTCTCAAAGAGTTCGTCGCCAAGATAGACGAGGATACGCTTGTGGTGGTTGACGGTGCCTATATGGAGTATGCGGCTCATAAAGACGAGACAAAGAGATTAACGCCAAAAGAGCTGATGGAGGCCTATAAAAACGTCATCTATCTGGGTACCTTCTCAAAGGCTTACGGTCTTGGCGGTATGCGCGTGGGATACGGTATCGCCGATAAGGCGATAATCGAGCAGCTCTATAAGCTTCGTCCGCCGTTTAACATAACCACACTCTCGCTTGAAGCCGCAAGCGTGGCGCTCAGCGATCAAGATTTTGTGGCATATTCTCTTGCAGACTGTTTTGCAGAGATGAAACGCTATGAAGAGTTTGCAAAAGCACAAAAAATAGATATAATTAACAGCTATACAAACTTTGTAACTTTGTGCCTTAACGATGCGAACGACTCTTCGAAACTTGCATACGAGCTTCTTAAACGCGGGATGATCGTACGTGACCTTAAGGGGTACGGTCTCAATGCTATACGCGTGACGGTGGGAACAGAGCAGCAAAACAGTCGCTTCTTTGCACTTGCACAAGAGCTACTCAACTAAAATGGATGTGAATGGACTTTAAAGCGCTCTTTACGCAATTAGCAGTACTCTATGCGAAACTCACCAAGCAGCAAAAGGCGATCATCGCCGTTGCCGTCGTAGGGATAGTCGCATTCTTGATCTTTATGGTCGTATTTACTGCAAAATCCGATAAAGATAGCCGCTATGAGGCCCTTTTCGACTCTCTGAGCTCCGAGGATGCCGCAAAGGTGATCGAGCAGCTCGAAAAAGAGAACATCCCCTATCAGCTCTCCGGCAATAACGTCATAAAAGTTCCAAAAGAGGTGGTCTATAAAGAGCGTATCGCCATAGCCTCGATGGGTATTCCTAAAAACCGCGGCGTGGGTTTCGAGCTCTTTGATACACAGGAGTTCGGTGCGACCAAGTTCGACCAAAGCATCAAGTATCTACGCGCCCTAGAGGGCGAACTCGCACGAACCATCAACGCGCTCGCCCCTATCGAGAGTGCGAGCGTAAGCCTTGCGTTGCCAAAAGAGTCGCTCTTTGTACAAAAACAGAGCGATCCTACCGCTTCGGTCATGGTGACGCTCGTAGAGGGGCGCTCGCTCTCGCCTAAACAGATACGCGGTATTAAAAATCTCGTCTCTGCCGCAGTGCCGAACCTGACACCCGCCAACGTGATGCTCGTGAGCAGTGACGGCGAGACGCTTGGTGATGAAGAGGAGATGGCTCAGATGAGCGAACTCTCTCTTGTTCAGCAAAAATATAAGACCAAAGAGGAGATCAAGCAGCGTAAAAAGATCATCGAGGTGATCTCTCCTTTTGTGGGCGGCGACGATAAGGTCGTAGCGCAGGTGAGCATCGATTTCGACTTCTCGATCGAGAGCTCTACGTCAGAGAAGTACGACCCAGAAAACGTCGTGCGCAGCGAGCAGGTGACCGAAGAGAAGCGTGAAGGGGGTTCACCTAAAGAGGTGGGCGGAGTTCCCGGAACCGTGAGCAACATCGGTCCAGTCGAGGGATTGAAAAGCGATCAGATCAGCGAGAAGTACGAGAAGAATACGGGAACGACCAACTACGAAGTGGGCAAAACGGTATCCACGACGAAATCTCAGTTTGCACGCATCAAACGCATTACGGCGGCTGTTCTTGTGGATGGAAAATATAAGAACAAACTCGATGAGAGCGGTGCGGCGACGGACGAGATGGAGTATGTGCCGCTAGATCCCGCAGACGTAGAGGCGCTTGCATCGCTTGTAAGCCGCTCTATCGG
>JACXUD010000171.1 GCA_014764025.1 Campylobacterota bacterium
GGCCTCTTTCTCTTAGCTTTGGCTAGGAGGTGCGAGCCCCTCCTATAAATAGAGTAAAAATTGCTCCTTCTAAAATCGCACGTAGAGTTTTTAGAGGTGTCCTAAATTGAATCTTAACGAAAAAGATATAAAAAAATGTTAACAATATTGTAACAATTTTCGAATATACTTTTACTACGATTCTCCATATATGTTCTTCTTGATACGAGTCGAACATAAAATATCCCTCGCTTTGCGAGGGACTATTTTGATTCAATAATCTCAACTCTCTTTTTATCGCTATTTTCATTAAAACGTTTCGCTTTTACATTCAAGAAGTGTATAACGCTCTCTTTATAGCCGTAAAAAGCAGCGGACTCTACGATCTTCTCGAGCGTATCCTTTGAAAGGCTCTCTTCAACGATACGAGCAGCAATGATCTTTGAGGTTATAGGCTCCATGCCGAGAATTTCACTCTCTATACGATGAGGCTCCTCTTTGAGAAGCGCTTGGGCGAACGCGCGATACTGTTTTGGCATGTGAAGTGTTTGCTCTTGCGTAAATCTTTTTTGGAGTAAAGCATAAAAGGCGTGATGCTCGCTATTGCCACCCATTGATGCGACGGATAGATAATCTTCACATGCCAAATCAGAAGAGAGCGAGTACTCAATCGAACATCTGCCTAGAGCCAATGTGGCTATGAGTGGGATATCGGCACCTCTTTTGGCATGTGAAAGTGCGCGTTTATAGTCACTTTGGGCAAGCTCATTGTTACCGCTCAGACGATTTTTGATGTATGACTCAAAAGCATTTTTGCTCTCATATCTCCAGATATCGGGCGGCGATTTGAAAGAGCACCCGGTGAAAGTCAAAACGAAGAGAAGTGTGATGAAGCCCCTCATGGCAGTTTTACCTCCGGCTCAGAACTATCTTGCAAAATCGCATCTACCTTATCCATGATCTGATTCGATTTTTGCAGACCGGCATTGAGCTGCTCCTTTATCGTGATGAGATCTTTATCGTAGCTTCCGATAGCCGCCACGGTCCCATCTAAGAGTTTGAGTTTGCCGTTGACGTCCTTCATGATAAGGTGGAGCTCTTGAATCGTCTGTGAAGTGGGATTGATGAGCTTTTCGTCCGCAGAGGCCGAGAGCGCTTTTATCTCTAGAAGCAGCGCATTGAGGGTTGCCAAAGAGGCGACGACGCTTTTAGCGGCCTCTTTGTCCCCTGTGATAGTGGTCAAGAGCGAGTCGCTCTGGGCAAGTTTCGCGCTGAATGTGTGGATATTTTTGAGCGTTTGAGTGAGATCGGCATCGTCGCGTGCAAGATAGGAGCTGATTCGCTCTAGATTCTTCAGGATATTGAGCACTCGATTGACTGCCGGTTCAAGCTTTGAGACCATATCGTTTATATCGTCGCTCATCAGGATATTGAGGGTCGCCCCGGATTCGAGCGGCTCATTCCCTATTGCCGAGTAGAGTTCTATATGTGCGGAGCCGATAAGGGGCTTGCGAACCATCAAGACGCTGTCTTTGCTGATCCACTTTCGGTTCTCCTGGGTTACGCTGAATGTTATAAAGACACTTCCGTCATCGTTGAGTGCGATGTTGTCGATGGCTCCGACTGTGAATCCCGAGAACTTCAAGGGCATTCCCACACTAAAGGAGCTGGCACTCTCGACGCTAAAGTGGTAGCTGTATTTCTTATCAAAAGCCCCTTTAGCTTCAAGAAGCATATAGATGCTCGTCGTAATGGCGGCAATCAGGGCTATAACAAAGAGACCTACATAAAACTTCATTTTACTATATGGCATTCACACCCTTTGTAGTGGAGTTCATTACTGTACGTATCAAGAATGATTATATCTTTTTTGTCATTTAAAAGCGCGATATTAGCAAGAAGCTCATCAAGACCGGAGAGGTGTTTGATAAGCAAAAAAGGGGCGAGGATACAAATCTGCTCTTGGGGCA
Source organism: Campylobacterota bacterium (assembly GCA_014764025.1). Classification (GTDB taxonomy): domain Bacteria; phylum Campylobacterota; class Campylobacteria; order Campylobacterales; family Sulfurimonadaceae; genus JACXUD01. The sequence continues at coordinate 1,950 of JACXUD010000171.1, forward strand.
TCATCAAGGCACGAATAAGCATGACGTAGAAGATCTCTACACTTTGGCAAGCGGAGATCCTCTTTAGGGCTATCGATCCCATGCCTATCTTCTCAAGATATTCACATGCCAACCCCTCTGCCGCTTTGATGCTCATCCCTTCGTGAACCTCCTTGATCAAAGCGATGTTCTCCGCCATATTTAAATTGGAGATAAGGGGTGTCTCGTTGGATATTAGCACATAGATATCTTTGCTGCCGAGGTACTCCTCGATCGCATTATGATGAGGAAAGAGTTTTACAGTGATTGAAGCAGTAATGATAACACCTCGATAAAAAAGATCGCGATAAAGAGCTTGACCATTCCGTTGAGTACGGAGATGGGTATGGCGGTATAGGCACTGCCTGTATTGAGTCCGCTGTAGATGGGGATCATCATCGTCACGAAACCAAAAGCCATACTTTTAAAAAGAAGCGTGAGGATATCCCCGACTTCTATTGCGTTAAAGAGAAGAGCCTTGTAAGAAGTGAGATCCATATTCATGTAGAAGAGAGTAAAGATATATCCGCTACAGAGCATAATGATGGCAAAGAGAATCGAAAGCGATGTGATACTGATAATGCCGCTGATAATTCGCGGTATGAAGAGGTAGTCGATGAGATCGATATTGTATCGCTCTAAGGTGTTGAGCTCTTTGTTGACCTTCATAACGGCTATCTCGGTGTTGATGGCCGTACCCGAGCGAAGCGATATGAGCAGGGCAGTGAAGAGGGGTGCGAACTCATCGATAGAGAAGGTGACGATAATGGCACCTATCTTGTCTTGGAGGTTGTACTCTGCGGCTAATGCGATGACGACGCCGATAATAACGGAGCCAAAGAGCACCGCCATCATAATGAACAGCGGGATGATCCCGACAGCCGTAAAGTATATCTGTTTTGTTAAAACCATCCGCATCGCAGGATTGTAGCTGGCGGGACGGAGCATATGCACCATGCATAAAACGGTGAACTTGATCGCTTCATAGAGTGAGGCAAAGGCCCCGATGGCGCGCTCTCCGATACCTTCAATAAATCGTATCATCTTGATATTCCAAACTTGTGTCGATAAACCTACATAGGTTTTACTATCTGTTTTATATGCTTTGGCAGCATGGCAAAACCTATAGACTTAACACCCTCTTTAACACCGTTCTCGTAAACCATGGCATCAAGGTTCATACGCGACGGGTAGAAGCGAATCAGCTTGTATGATGTTTGATTGATATCAAAGGTGATGTTCTGAGCCGAGAGCTCAACGCTTTTCTCTCTCTTCTTTGCCATTTTATCCTCGCTTGTAGATTCCGGTCTCTTTGATCTCTATTCTGCCATCTTGGGCAAGTTTGGTCAAGGCCGCTTTAAAGACCTTCTTGCTTAAGCCGAAAAAATCCTGAATCTGAGCGGCATCGCTTTTATAGTTGTAGGGGAGTATGCCTTTACTCTTCTCTAAGAGCTCAAGAACCCTCTCTTGGGGGAGCGCACTCTTTTTCATGCCTATGGGCTGAAGCGATACGTCTATGCCGCCGTCTGCACGAATCTTTTTTAAATAGGCGTTCTTAACATCGCCGATGTTCAGGCTCTCAAATACTTCATTGTCATAAATCAACCCCTCAAAAGCGTCATTGATGATCACTTTAAAGCCTAGAGGCGTTTTGGCTATTACAAGTGCCTTGACCTCCTGATTGACCTTTAACCCCCGAGGTGTCGGCTCTAAGAATTTGCTTATCTTCTCTGTGCCTACGAGCCTGTGTGTCATCTCATCATAGACAACGCGCAAGAAACGTTTTTCACCGACTCGAAAAGGGGCTTTTTGAAACACTTTTGGTACAAAGAGATCTTTTAAGAGCCCCCAGTTTACGAATGCTCCGAATTTCGTCGTATCGACGACCTCGAAAAAGCCGAACTCATC
>JACXUD010000030.1 GCA_014764025.1 Campylobacterota bacterium
ATCTCTTCAACACCGTGTTTGAGCTCTCTTGCTTCTAGCTCTTTCTCATAGATGTGAACCGAAGTAAATTGATCTTTACGAATCATTCTCTCAGAGATTACGATCGCATCCTCGAAGTTAAATCCGTTCCACGGCATGAAGGCAACCATTGCATTTACACCCAGTGCCAACTCACCTTGATCCATATTCGGACCATCGGCAATCACTTGACCTTTGCTTACTTTTTGCCCTACTTGAACAATCGGCTTTTGAACGAATGACGTATTTTGGTTCGTTCTTAGATTTTTTTGTAGCGGATAGTAGTCAATATAGATCTCTCCATCCTCTTCACCCATCACATAGATATGACGTGCATCGACTTTTTCTACAATACCGTTACGCTTTGCTTTTACACACTCCCAAGAGTCGCGTGCAACCAGTTTTTCTACACCCGTTCCTACCATTGGTGCATTCGACTTCAACAGTGGAACCGCTTGACGTTGCATGTTTGAACCCATAAGCGCACGGTTCGCGTCATCGTGTTCAAGGAACGGAATCAATGAAGCAGCGACACCGACAACCATATGTGAAGAGAGGTCTGCGTAGTCACACTCAGTAACGGGACGATTCAAGATCTCTCCATCTTGACGGACAGTAATAAGATTCGTCACAAACTGACCGTTTTTATCGACTTGATTTGAAGCAGCAGCAATCTTTTTACCCTCTTCTTGAGTAGCGGTTAAATATACGATCTCATCCGTTACCTTACCCTCTTTCATAACTTTATACGGAGCTTCGATAAAGCCGTGTTCATTAACTTTAGAGTAAGTAGCCAATGTGTTGATAAGACCGATATTTTGACCCTCCGGAGTCTCAATAGGACAGATACGTCCATAGTGTGTCGGGTGAACGTCACGAACCTCAAATCCGGCACGCTCTTTCACAAGACCACCCTCACCTAATGCAGAGAGACGGCGCTTATGTGTAACCTCTGAAAGCGGGTTAGTCTGATCCATAAATTGTGATAGCTGTCCACCAGAGAAGAACTCCATAATGGTTGATGTGATCATCTTAGAGTTAATCAAGTCGTGCGGCATAAGCTCTTGCATTGGACCACTCATTGTAGAGAGCTTGTCGCGAATTGCTTTTTGCATTTTCACCAAACCATTGTGAAGCTCATTACCTAGAAGTTCACCAATCGAACGGATACGACGATTTCCTAAGTGGTCTCTATCGTCAATATGCCCTTGGCCATTCTTTACTTTAATCACATATTTAACCGAGTTGATGATATCCTCGTGCGTCAATACTGTAACGTATTCAGGAATATCAAGTCCGAGTTTGTGGTTCATCTTCATACGACCGACACGAGTTAAATCATAACGTTCAGGATCAAAGAAGAGCTGGTTAACAAAGGCTTTAGCAGCATCTTTTGTCACAGGCTCACCCGGTCTCATGACTTTATAGATACGAATAGCTGCAAGATCATTCTCATCTTCTATATCTTCAGTCTGTTTCAATAGTTTTAAAGAGTCTTGATCAGCATTAAATGCATTAATGATAGAACTATCCACTCCTACTGCCAAGTCATTAGCAATTTGAAAGTTTTCAACTCCCATTTCAGCCATTTTCTTCAGTTTTGTCTCATCAAGATGAGTCATGGCATCAAATACGACTTCACCGGTCTCAGGGTCGATGATCGGTTCTGCTAAATATCTATCCAGTAATATTTCTATCGGATATTCAATAGTTTTTAAACCGTCTTCGATAAATTTTTGAGCTTTTTTTGCAGAAAGTCGTTTACCGGCACTTACCAATACTTTACCGTTCATATCAACGATGTCATAAATAAGACGTGCTGCATAGTCTGATGGATTGAAATCAATCGAATATTTTCCGCCTTGTACCGTAATTTTTTGAGTAGGATAGAAAAGTTTTAAGATATCTTGCTTTGAATACCCTAATGCCCTAAACATGATTGTAACCGGTACTTTACGGCGTTTATTAATTCTCATATAGAGAATATCTTTTGGATCATACTCGAAATAGAGCCATGAACCGCGGTCAGGAATAATTTGACCGGTATATATGAGTTTACTTCCGGCTGTAGTTGACTCCTCCTCTTTAAATATTACACCAGGAGAACGGTGTAGCTGGTTAACTACGACTCTCTCGACACCGTTTATGATAAATGAGGTTCTATCCGTCATAAGCGGAATATCGCGCACAAAGATACTTTGCTCTTTAATATCCTTAACGCCTAATTTCTCTTTTGTATTTTCATCTCTATCCCAAAGAACGAGTCTAGTTTTCATTCTTAAAGATACGGCATACGTAAGACCTCTCTCCATACACTCTCTTACGGTGTATTTAGGTCTGCCGACTTCACTTCCGATATATTCTAGGGTTAATCTATTCTGTGCGTCATGAATTGGGAAAACAGATTGAAAAACAGTTTCAATTCCGCTAGATGAACGATCTTTTTCGTCAAGCATTAAAAATTTATCGTAAGAACTTTGTTGTAGTTGGAGTAAGTTTGGTACTTCAATTTGCTGAGGAGTTTTTGCAAAGTCAACACGAAGACGATTTCCGGAGTATAATGTATTTAACATAGGCTACCTCTGTGAGTTGTTAGTTAGTATTGATAAAATCAAACTATAAGATATCTAAGCGTCCCTAGATATGCAAGTGCTTATAAATGACATAAGGGCACTTTTACGAAATGACTTTATCAGATCGTAAAAGGGCCCTAAGCTGAGGGGAAAATCCCCTCAAATAGCAGAATTATTTAAGTTCTACTTTTGCGCCAGCTTCTTCAAGTTGTTTTTTCGCATCTTCTGCAGTTGCTTTATCAACACCTTCTTTTAGAACTGAAGGAGTGTTATCAGTTGCATCTTTAGCCTCTTTAAGACCAAGACCTGTCAATGCACGAACAACTTTAATAACGTTGATTTTTTTGTCACCTGAATCTACAAGTACAACGTTGAATTCAGTTTGTTCTTCAACTACAGCAGCAGCAGCTACAGCACCGCCAGCTACAGCTACTGGTTGAGCAGAAACACCAAACTTCTCTTCGAACTCTTTAACAAGCTCAGAAAGTTCTAATACAGAAAGACCTGAAATAAACTCTAATACATCTTCTTTTGTTACAGCCATTTTTTTCTCCAATGTTATATTTTTGTTTTTAAGCTATTAAGCTTCTTCTTTTTTTCTTCTAAGTGCATCAAGACCAATAGTAAAGTTTCTGATTGGACCCATCCAAACAGAAGCAAGCATACCAAGTAGCTCTTCGCGACCTGGAAGTTTAGCGTATGCTTCAACTTTAGCAGCATTAGCGGCTTCACCATCAATATACGCACTTTTTACTACGAATTTATCGTTTTTTTCTGAATATTCAGAAACAACTTTTGCAGTAGCGATTGAATCTTCACCCCATACTAAAATATTAGTATCTTTGAGTTCAACACCAGTCAAATCAGCATTTTTAAGCGCGATAGTTGCTAAAGTGTTTTTAACAACTTGTACTTTAATGTCTTTTACGCGTGCTTGGTTTCTTAATGTTTCAAGATTTGAAACAGTAAGACCTTTGTAATCACAAAAAATTACACTTTTCGCACTTTTGAATTCATTAGAAAGTACTTCAATAATTTCAGCTTTTTGTGTTTTTGTCATAGAGTTTCTCCTTTCCAGACAATACTTCAAATAGGTAATTAAGCTTTCGCACCTATTATCTTCAGTCCATAAAATGCAGTTACCAAAGTATTACTAGTAACTTAATAGTGCTCTTGATTAAAGAGCACTATAAATCACTTTTTACTATCTGATTTCTGCTAGTTCTAAAATATCGAGTTTTAGAGCAGGGCTCATAGTGAGTGATAAAGCACCGTTTTTGATGTATCTACCTTTAGCAGTCGAAGGTTTAAGTTTGTTAATAGTTTGAACAAATGCTTTCATATTCTCAGCAATCTTCTCAGCTTCGAAACTTACTTTTCCAATTCCTGCATGAATGTTTCCTTTTTTATCAACACGGAAAGAGACTTGACCACCCTTAACATTTTTTACTGCAGTGGCAACATCTGGAGTAACTGTTCCTGTTTTTGGGTTCGGCATAAGACCTTTTGGACCAAGGATACGACCAATTTGACCGACAAGCCCCATACAATCAGGTGCTGCAACAACAACATCGAAGTTAAACACACCCTCTTTGATTTGTGCTACAAGATCATCTGTACCGACGATATCTGCACCGGCGGCTTTTGCTTCATCAGCTTTTGTACCTTTTGCAAACACTGCAACACGTACAACTTTACCCGTTCCGTGCGGAAGTACAACAGCACCACGGATCATTTGATCTGCGTGTCTTGGATCAACGTTTAGATTTAAAGCAATCTCTACAGTTTCATCGAATTTCGCGCTTTTTAGCTCTTTTATGAAAGCTGATGCTTCAGTAAGTGAATAAGATTTTGCTATATCAATCTTTTCAATAAGTTGTTTATATCTTTTACTCATAGTGAATCTCCTAATAAATATTCTGCCACATTTATTTTAAATCATTGTGGTCGATGATTTACAGTTACTATTCAGTAACTTCAATACCCATTGAGCGTGCAGATCCAGCAATAGTTCTCGCAGCAGCTTCTCTATCTGTAGTATTCATATCTTCGATTTTTTGATCTACGATCTGCATAATTTGAGCACGAGTAATTTTTCCAACTTTTTTCTTAAGTGGATTATCTGTACCTTTTGTCAAACCGGCAGCGTTGAATATCAAAGCGGTTGCAGGCGGTTGCTTAACGATAAATGAAAAACTCTTATCAGTATAAACAGTAATTACAACTGGAACTTTGAATCCCATTTTATCTTTTGTTTTTTCATTGAATGCTTTACAGAATTCCATGATGTTAACACCTCTTTGACCGAGTGCTGGTCCAACTGGTGGAGACGGATTAGCTTTACCAGCTTCTATTTGAAGCTTGATATAAGTCTGAACTTTTTTTGCCATTTTTTTTCCTTTTTTTAAGATTAAATAATTTTTTCTACTTGAGTGTATGAGATATCAACAGGAGTCGCTCTCCCAAATATCGATACATTTAACTTTAATGTTCCGTGTTCCATGTCATACTCATCAACCGTAGCTGTAAAGTTTGCGAATGGACCATCCACAATCCTTACCATCTCACCGCTATCAAAGTAAACTTTTGGTTTTGGAGCAGCTCTATTGTTTATACGATCAAGAATAACATTAATATCTCGTTCGCTCAGTGGAGTCGGTGCATTTGCTTCACCAATAAATCCAGATACCTTTGGAAGGCTTTGTATCATATGCTGAATTTCACGTGTTAAATCGATGCGAGCAAAGACATAACCGGAATACAATGATCTTTCAGAGACTTTTTTCTTTCCCTCTTTAATCTCAATAACGTCTTCCGTAGGTACAATTACATCTGTAATCACATCTTGAAGACGCATCTCTTCGATAAGGTTAAGAATGGATGCTTTTACGGATCTTTCATTTCCGTATGTTTGTATAGAATACCATTGATGTGCCATATTCTTTTCCTTACCCTAAAATTGATGAAACTATTGATGACATTATTAAATCAACTAAAGCTAAAAAAAGAGCAATAAAACTCACTACAATGACTACAGAGATATATGCTTGCTTTACCTGTCCTTTAGTAGGAAAGATAACCTTAGCAATTTCTGCTTTTGCATGTTTAAAGTGTGTATTTAGATCCATATGCTTTCCTAGTTCAAGTACATTTATTTTCTATAAACCTCTAGAGATTCAGAAAAAATAGATGTGGCAGGCGTAGAGGGATTCGAACCCCCAACACCCGGATTTGGAATCCGGTGCTCTAACCGTTGGAGCTACACGCCTACATAAAGCCACGAAGTGGCTTTATATTATAATTTCATCTCTTTATGAACAGTGTGTTCGCGACAAAATTTACAATATTTTCTTACTGAAAATTTCTCAGTATGAGTTTTTTTATTTTTAGTTGTGTGGTAGTTACGACGAGTACACTTTTCACAACCTAAGTGGATGTTTTCACGCATATTTTAACCTTTAAGCTTGGTAATTCGCAAAAGCGAATTACGCAAGGATCTCAGCTACAACACCAGCACCAACAGTTCTACCACCCTCACGGATGGCGAATTTAGTACCTTTTTCCATAGCGATCGGGTGGATAAGCTCAGCAGTAATAGTAACGTTATCACCTGGCATAACCATTTCAGTTCCCTCTGGAAGTGTAATTGCACCTGTTACGTCCGTTGTACGAACATAGAATTGTGGACGGTAACCATTGAAGAACGGAGTATGACGTCCACCCTCTTCTTTACTTAATACGTAGATCTCAGCCGAGAATTTAGTATGTGGAGTAATAGATTTTGGTTTACATAGAACTTGACCACGTTGAACAGCCTCTTTAGCGATACCACGAAGAAGAAGACCACAGTTATCACCAGCCTCACCTTGCGACATCTCTTTACGGAACATCTCGATACCAGTTACTGTTGTTGTTTGAGTATCTTTGATACCAACGATCTCAATTGTATCACCAACTTTAACAATACCGCGCTCGATACGTCCAGTTACAACTGTACCACGACCTGAGATAGAGAAAACGTCCTCAACCGGCATCAAGAACTCTTTATCAACTTCACGCTCTGGTTGTGGGATATATCTATCTACCTCAGCCATAAGTTTTTTGATTTTATCTGACCACTCACCTAGAGTACCAGTTTTTGCTTCTTCAAGAGCACGAAGTGCGGAACCGGCTACGATTGGTGTATCGTCACCTGGGAAGTCATACATATCAAGTAGTTCACGGATTTCCATCTCAACTAACTCTAAAAGCTCTTCATCATCAACCATATCTTCTTTGTTCATGAAAACAACGATGTATGGAACACCAACTTGTTTTGAAAGAAGAATGTGCTCACGAGTTTGTGGCATCGGGCCGTCCGCTGCAGAAACAACAAGGATTGCTCCGTCCATTTGAGCAGCACCGGTAATCATATTTTTTACGTAGTCCGCGTGACCTGGACAGTCAACGTGTGCATAGTGACGACTATCAGTCTCATACTCAACATGTGAAGTAGCAATTGTAATACCACGCTCACGCTCTTCTGGTGCATTATCGATTTGATCATAATCCATCATTTTTGCACCGTTTGTTACTGCTAGAACAGCAGTGATAGCAGCTGTTAGCGTAGTTTTACCGTGGTCAACGTGACCGATTGTACCGATGTTAACATGGGGCTTAGTACGCTCAAACTTTTCTTTTGCCATAGTGTCCTCCGACTTAATTTTTGAATAGAAAATGGAATTATACCCAAAATTATTCAATTATTGCTTAATTCAATATTTATTTCGTTGATGGAGCTCACGAGCGGATTTGAACCGCCGGCCTCTTCCTTACCAAGGAAGTGCTCTACCCCTGAGCCACGCGAGCAACTAAATATCTATATAAAAAGAAGTAAACAATAAATGAATAATTTAAATTATTAAAATCAGTGAAGATAACTGTGAGATATAGAATCAATAATATAGATTGAAATTATACTTCAGCTTCCAGGAAAAAATAACTAATGGAGCGGGTGAAGGGACTCGAACCCTCGACCCTCAGCTTGGAAGGCTGACGCTCTAGCCAACTGAGCTACGCCCGCATCTCCATCTTAGTGGTGGTGAGTGGTGGATTCGAACCACCGAACCCATAGGGAGCAGATTTACAGTCTGCCGTCGTTGGCCACTTGACTAACTCACCACGAATACTGGTCTAACACTGTTTCTAATATCAAAATTCAATGGTGCCGGCACGAGGATTTGAACCCCGGGCCTGCTGATTACAAATCAGCTGCTCTAGCCAACTGAGCTATGCCGGCATCGAATTTGAGCCAGAATTATAGTGCAATACATCTTTAATGTCAAGAGTATTTGATCAATATTTTAAAAAATCTTCATCTTGGAGTATAATCGGCTCCCATTCACCCCTCATTTGCATAATCTCCTCGACCATTTTGTTATAAAAGATCGGTTTGATGTGGTTGATATAGAGTGTAAAATCTCTTCTCTTTACGTCTTCAAGCATCTCAAACAAGAGTTTAGGGGTGAGGTGTTTGCTATCTTTTGCGAGCTTTTCCATGCTAGAAGGGAATGAGCACTCGATTACAGCAGCCTTTATCGAAGTGTCACCCTCTAGTATCTCCAAGGGACGTTCAATTGAATAGGTATCGGCGGTTATCAGTATGCCCCTTTGATCTTTCTTGTAAACATACCCGCAGCTCGGTACCGTGTGATCGGTTTTAAAGGGCCTTAAAGTCTCTCCATCTCCTATTTGATAACTCTGATCAAACTCTATCTCATGATACTCGATGCACATCTTTGTGGAGTTGTGCATCGGAATGGTTGAAAAGTCCGGCCAAATAAGATCATTCAAAAAATGTTTGCGAATCGCTTTTATGGTCGGTGGCAATCCATGAATATGCAGTGTCTTCTCTCGTTTTGCATAGTAGTTATCGAGTATGAATGCTATATCGCTGATGTGATCAAGATGAGAGTGTGTCATCCATATATGCTCTATCTGCACTGAGCGCTCTTTAAGAGGCTTTAACAGATTACCTGCATCAATCGTGTTGGAATCGTTCAGCAAAAATGCACTCGTGCCAAAACCACTGAACTTTGTACCGTATGCCCCTAATATCTGTATATACTGATCACTAAAACTCATCTTTAAATCTTTCACGAATCTCTAAAAATTGATCTAAATTTTCAAAAAACAGATCCACAAGTTTGGGATCAAAATGTTTTCCTCGCTCCTCTTTAAAGAGTGCAAAGATTTTCTCGTCATCCCAAGCTTTTTTATAGCATCTATCGCTTCCTAGAGCATCAAACACGTCCGCTAACGCCGTTATTCTTCCAAATAGATGTATATCTTCACCGGCAAGTCCATTCGGGTATCCCGTTCCGTCCCACTTTTCATGATGCTCGTATGCAACCGTAGCAGCAGCTTTGATGAGACTTCGCTCCGACTTTTTGAGCATACTGTATCCAAGTTCGGCATGTGTATTCATTATTTCACGCTCATGCTCATTAAATGGTCCTGGTTTATTGAGTATTGCATCGGGAATAGCAACTTTACCTATGTCATGCATTGGTGAAGCTTGCTTCAAAAGTTCTGCCTCTTTTGGGTCCAGCCCGTATGCAATTGCCAAAAGATATGAGTACTCGGCGACACGCTTGACGTGATTACCGGTCTCCTTTGAGCGGCTCTCGCCGATAGCACCCATCGTAAAGATGACCTCTCTTTGCGTAGCCTCTATCTCATTGGCCAAGCGTGCAGATACGATAGTCTCTGCGGCATAGGTTGTTGCAAGCATTAAACGCTCCATATCCCTTTCCTCAAAAACTCCCTTCTCGCCGCGATGGTTAATGACTTGAAATGCCCCTATGATCTGATTGTCGTTATCATACATCGGTACTACCATCATACTTTTGGTCACGTATCCGGTTATCTTATCTATATCGGGGTTGAATCGACTATCTTGATAGACATCGTCGATGATCACCTTCTCGCCTTTTGTAATCGCATTACCGACAACGCCCGAATTGATATCGAGTTCGATAGCATCCATGCCGTGAGCCACCTTGGTCCATATTGTTTTTTTATCGTCACTGACGATCCAAACGGTACATCGATCGGAACTTGTCAAAGCCCTTCCCATATCCGCAAGGACGTTTATAATATCATCATAGTCTCGCAGAACCGATACTTGAGTAAGATAGTGAAAGATAAGTTCAAGTATCTCGATTGCGTTAAGTGTTCTGGCATGTTTCATCTCTACCTCTATTTCGTCGTCATTTTATGGACACCCCACGAATGCCCCTCGTTGATTTGGTCTAAAAAGTATTTAGAAGGGTGGTCATCGACCTCTTGAACCAAAGAAGCAAAGATCTCTTTTGCCTTTTGCACATCCCCGTCGATATAAGCCCCCAAAGCTTCATTGTAGCGTTTTACCAAAGATCGGTTTGCTTCGTTCGTCGCCAACAATTGGTAGAGCACGACCGCTTCATCTTTTCCCTTGACCTTTACAGGCTCGATTTTTCTGTAGATGAATTCGTCGTCTAACTTTTGGATCATAAACTCGGTTATCAAAATCTCTACCCCGTAATTTTTCGTAAGCCCCTCGACACGGGATGCCAGATTCACTCCGTCTCCGATGACCGTATAATTAAACCGCGTGTTCGAGCCCATATTACCGACGACCACCTCATCGCTGTTGATGCCGATACCTATATGTATCGGCTTGATCCCCTCTTGTTCAAGGATCTTATTCAGCTTATTAAGCTGATCGATCATCTCCAAGGCCGTTCTACATGCCGCTTTTGCATGTTCAGGTACATCGACGGGAGCATTGAAGAATGCCATAACGGCATCACCGATATATTTGTCTAGATAGCCGCCATGTTTTAAAACGGCATCCGTCATAGGAGTAAAATAGCGATTGAGCAGTTTAATAAGGCTCACCGGGTCCATCGACTCCGATATCGTAGTGAAGCCTCGAATATCGCTAAAAAGAATAGTGAGCTCTTTTTTTTCACCGCCCAACGAGAGCGCTTCTGGATGTTTAATGAGTTTATCGAGCAGATCGGCCGAGAGGTAGCTTGAAAATGCATTTCGCAAGAAACGGCCGCCCTTCTCTTGTAGATAAAAGGCGATGGACTCGACCGCTATGGCACTAAGAACGATTGACAAAAGCGGATAGAAGAGATCGATGTAGATCATCTGATCTATGAAAAGATAGCGGATATAAGCATACAAAAGCGCGTATATCAATAGATAGGATAGAACGCGGTAAAAGACCTTTTTAAATACGAACACGAAGACTAGCGGGATTAGAACCAAAAGAGCAATTAAAATAGGGACAACCGTTTTTGGCTCTTTGATGATATGCCCCTCTAATAGATTTGATATAAATGTATAGTGAAGCAGCGGCCCGTAGAGAGCACCCATAGGCGTAGTTGCAACATCGCCCGCACCTACTTCGGTAATCCCGAGAATTACTATCTTATCTTTAAAATAGCTAGGCTCAACCTTTTGGGTTGCAACATCCAAAAAAGAGACTATATTATACTGCTGGGGCCTATAGAAATTCAGACGCACGAAGCCGCGTTCATCAACTCCGATGGTGTGCCCGCTAATAGAGAGTTCGTTTTGAGATATACGTTGAATATCCTCGTTGAACTTTAGCCTTAAGCCCTGAATGCCGAGCGAAGGGTAGAGAATATCTTTGAAATAGACGGCAATAGGATAGGAGCGAAAGAGATGGTCACTCTCGTCTTGAAGTGTCGTAAAGCTGCCCGAGAGGGTACAACCCTCTAATATCTGCGCTATATTCATCTCTGCATAAGGAGCAGAGACGAAAGATGGATTGCCGAATTCGCCTACTTGCGATTGAAGCAGATCGAGTGAAGAGTCCTGCAGAATATGCATCTCATCATCGCTGATGTCTTGAGTTGCCTTATGTCTTAAAAAAAAGCCGCAGACACTGTTTTTGACGTTTGAAAGAGACTCTGCCAAACGAGCGTCCTGCTCTTCGAGCGTCGGCTCGGAGAAGATCATATCCATCAGCAAGACGTCGGCCTCTCTCATCTCTTCGATCCCTTGAGCGATTATCTCTCTGTTCCAGGGCCACCTTCCGTATCTGTTGACGCTTGGTTCGTCAACGGCGACAAATACGACGCTCTTGCTCGGCTCTTTATGCTGCAGATCGAAGTTGATATCATTAAAACGCAGCGAAAATGTCTCGAAAGGCTGCAGCTTATAGTGGTGCAGCGCAAGCACCAAAAGTAGAATCGGAAGCGTAGCTAAAGGGTAGAGAAGCTTCTCTTTCATATTCTATTTCACTGATCCTATCAATGACTCAAAGTGCTTGAACTCGGCATCGTCTTTTTCGCTCCAGCCGCTCTCTTGAACCTTTTGACCGGCAAACGTGATAGTGTTGCCTGCTTGGAGGTCAAACTCTTTTGTCATCTCGGCAACACCTTCAAATTGAGCTTTTTTATACTCCTCAAATCCAGCTTGCTGCTCCTTCATGAACTTATTGAACTCCTCTTCGACTTGCTTGCGGTAGAGTTCAAACTCCTCTTTGATGCTCGCAACCCCGATCAATCCCTCTTTGAGTTTCACGTTGGAGTTGTTTTCGTCTGCATTGATGATGAAGGTGGTACCTTTGATACCGATGATGGCAAAGGGTGTTGTAACTTTGAGTGCATTTTTGGCATCGCGGGAGGTAATCTTATAGAATATCTTTCCCTCTTTTTGCTCTGCATTCACGGCCGAATCGAAAAAGATCGTAGAGCTCTCTTCCAATACGACGTTAGAACCGTCCAAGAGTTTTAAAATGGCCGACGAGCCCTTTGAAGTCGATATAAGATCGCCGTTTTTCATCTCATAACCCGCAGCGACGTCGCTCTTTTTGATTGAGCCCTCGCTTTTAACCTTGACACTCCCCTCTACCTTCTCGACACTCCCGATTACGCTTGCATATAAGAGTGTGAAAAATGACATAAACAACGCAAATAACAGCTTCATAAAGCTCTCCAATGGATAAAATCGGTTCATTATAGCATTAATATTGATACAATTAGATAAAAATTCATGCTATTCAATAAGGCCGTTTTATGCTTACAATCCTCTTCTCGCCATCAGAAAACAAAACCTCCGGCGGCACCCCGAGCAACACAGAGATATTCGGCGCTCAAAGTGCCAGAGAGAGCATCTTGCAAAGCTACGGAAACATCATTGCTTCAAGTGACGAAACCGCGATATCGGAGCTCTTCGGACTCAAAAAGAGCATAGAGATCGCACCCTATGTAACAGATTACCTTGCAGAGCTAAAGATGCCTGCCATAGAGCGTTACGACGGGGTAGCGTATGACTACCTTGACTACAGCTCTTTAGATTCACATGCCAAAGAGTTTCTCAAAGAGCATACGATCATCTTCTCGAATCTTTACGGACCGATTTTAGCGGGAGACTATATCCTCAACTACAAAGTAAAGCAGGGCAATTCGATAGGAGCTATTGCGCCGGAGAGATTTTACAAGGAGCGATTTAGTTATCAGCTTGATCTCTATCTAGCCAAAAGCGATATTCTCGATCTACGTGCCGGATATTATGACAAATTCTATACCCCAAACAAAGAGTTCACGACGCTCAAATTTTTAAAAGATGGCAAAGTAGTCAGCCATTGGGCAAAGGCCTATAGAGGGCTCGTTTTGCGCTCAATCGCTCAAAATCAGACCGACTCCATCGAAGATTTTATGAAGCTAGAGATCGAAGGTCTTATGCCAAAAGAGATCAAAAGAGTGAAAAACAAAACCGAAGTGGTCTATGAGATCATCTAGTTTCACATGCCGATTGGCTATAATTTCAACTTTTACAAAGGGGCATATTTGAAAGATTCACAAGAGTATCTTGCCAAAAAAGCGGCACTGCAGAAGATCATCACGCTCTATGGCCGCAACGTCGTCGTAGAGGTTTTAGAGGATGAGAGCATAGAGATCGCCAAGATTCACATGGCCGATAGCAACAAAACAGACGGTAATATCGCCACGATACTTTCACATGCCAAAAAACGCGGCATCGAAGTCCTCTATCACTCAAAGGCGGCTCTGAGCCGTATCAGTAAGAATGCCAAGCAAGACCAAGGGGTAGCGATCGACATCAAAGCTCCTAGCTACCAAAATGCCGAGGAGATTCTAAAACTCAAGAGCTATAATCTTATCGCACTTGACGGCATTCACAACCCCCAAAATCTCGGTATGATCATCCGTTCATGTGCGGCAGGAAAGGTCGATGGCATCATCTTGCCGAAAAAAAGCAGCGCAAAGATATCGCCGCTTGTCATCAAGGCAAGTGCCGGAACGCTCTTTAAGCTCCCTATCTTCTACTGCGATTCACTTGAATCGATCTTGCAAAAACTGCAAGATACAAAAATCTATAGATTAAGTTCACATGCCAAAAAATCGCTTTATGAGATAGCACTGACAAAGAGATCGATATTCGTGCTTGGAAACGAGAGCGAAGGGGTAAGCCCTGAGGTGGAAAAGTTATGTAATGAATCGCTCATCATCCCGATGCAGCGCGGTGTAGAGTCTTTAAATGTGGCGGTTACGGCTTCGCTTATCGCTTTTATGCCGCAACTCTAAACTTCACATGCCAAAATTCGGCATGTGAAAATATTACGCGATCGTGCTTGGCGTTATGCCTACCTCTTCTAAGTAGTGACGAAGCGAAACGATCTCATCTTTTGAGAGGTTTCCAGATGGATGAATCCCTAGAACAAGCTCTTTTTCATCTTTAAAAATCTTATATTTATTACTTTTAGTCTGTTCAACTTCACATCCAAAATGCTCTAATGCCGATACCAATTTTCTTGAATCAAGATCCGATGGAACCGGATGCTCGAAAACTCTCTCTATCTTTTTAACGTGTTTGTGACTCATATTACTCCTTTTGTCTTTTTAATATTTTACTCCCGAATTGCTTTAGAAAGGGCTTAACTCATCATAATCTCATAGGGTCTTTGAATCTCTCTAATCACTTCGTTCACGCTCATGTTGCGTGATTTTCTAAAGAACTCTTTACCCTCTAGGAGTATCAAAATTGTAGGTATGGCAAAGACGTTAAAATGC
>JACXUD010000172.1 GCA_014764025.1 Campylobacterota bacterium
GACGAATATATCAATAAAGCACCGCACTATCTCTTCGTTTCAGCAACCCCGGCACACTATGAACTAGAGCTCTCGAGCGCAAAAGCAGAGCAGATCATTCGCCCTACGGGACTTTTGGACCCTATTATCGATATAAAGCCAAGTAATAACCAGGTCGAAGATATCCACGACGAGATCAAAAAGGTCGTTGAAAAGGGTGAGCGCGTACTTATTACGGTGCTTACCAAAAAGATGGCCGAAGCACTTACAAAATATCTTGCCGATCTGGGTATTCGTGTGCAGTATATGCACTCAGACATAGATACTATTGAGCGTAATCAGATCATCCGTGCACTACGCCTTGGCGAATTTGACGTACTCATCGGGATCAACCTCTTGCGAGAAGGGCTTGATATCCCCGAAGTAAGTCTTGTTGCGATACTCGATGCGGACAAAGAGGGATTTTTACGAAGCGAAACATCGCTCATTCAGACCATCGGGCGTGCCGCACGAAATGAAAATGGGCGTGTTATCATGTATGCCAATAAGATCACCGGCTCTATGCAGCGTGCTATAGAGATAACACAAAACAGACGCAAGCTTCAAGAGGAGTTTAACAAAGCCCACGGCATCACCCCAAAGAGCACTATCAGAGCTTTAGATGAGAACTTAAAAGTGGAAGATCACGGCGAGCTCTATAGAAAGCACAAAAAAATCGATAAAATGCCGGCATCTGAACGCAAAGGGCTCATTAAAGAGCTAAGTCTCAAGATGAAAGAGGCGGCGAGAGAGCTTAACTTTGAAGAGGCGGCACGTCTTCGCGACGAAATTGCAAAGATAAAACAACTTTAGGATAAACATGGAAGAGACATTCGGGAATTTAGCGACATACGGCTATATAGGACTTTTTTTATACTCTTTGGGCGGCGGCTTTGTGGCGCTAATCGCCGCAGGCGTACTCTCGTTTATGGGAAAGATGGATCTGACACTCTCAATACTCATTGCATTCGTTGCGAATGGATTAGGTGACACTATGCTCTTTTACATGGCGCGCTACCAAAAAGCGATGATGATGGAGGGGCTTCGCAAACACAGAAGAAAACTGGCACTCTCTCACATGCTGATGAAAAAACACGGCTCTTGGATCATTCTCTTTCAAAAGTTCGTCTATGGTATCAAAACACTTATCCCAATTGCCGTGGGGCTCACGAAATATGACTTTAAGAAGTTTACGATTCTCAACTTCATCAGTGCGGGGGTCTGGGCACTCGTCTTTGGACTTGGAAGCTACTACTCAGGCTCGTTTTTAATGATGGTTGCAGAGACGATAACGCAAAAACCCTGGATTGCACCGCTTGTTTTAGTCACTTTCGGCGGCCTTTTATGGCTCTATCTTTCAAGCGCAACAAAAAAGAGAAAGGTCAAATAGATTGATTTTTGGCATGTGAGTTTCACATGCCAAAGAGTAAGAGAAAATTAGAGTTTCGGTCCTGCCGCAGAGTAGTCGAACTCATGCGTTGCCGTTTGGTATTTTTTGAAGTTTTCGATGAACATCACCGCTAATTTGTTACGTGTTGCGTCGAAGTCCTCTTTATCGGCCCATGCATTTCTTGGGTTAAGGATATCAGGATTGATAGCGCCGAGTGTTTTTGGAACCTGAAGTCCAAATACCTCAGTCGTATCAAACTCGCTCTCTTTGATGCTTCCGTCTAGAATAGCGTTGATACATGCACGCGTATCTCTGATGCTCATACGTTTGCCCACACCGTAGGGTCCGCCGCTCCAGCCCGTGTTTACAAGATAGACGTGGACATCATGTTGATCGATCTTTTCGCCGAGCAGCTTTGCATAGACCGTCGGATGAAGCGGCAAGAATGCCTCGCCAAAACATGAGCTGAACGTTGCTACCGGCTCGGTAATCCCGCGCTCGGTTCCTGCTACCTTGGCAGTATATCCGCTAAGGAAGTAGTACATCGCCTGCTCTTTCGTAAGCTTGGAGACCGGAGGCAATACGCCGAATGCATCCGCCGTTAAGAATATGATATTCCTCGGGTGGCCTGCGCTTAGTGTGGGTTCATGATTCGCGATATGCTCGATCGGGTATGAGACGCGAGTATTCTCCGTCTTTGAACTGTCTGCGTAGTTCACCTCTCCGCTTGCATCAAGCACGACGTTCTCAAGAAGTGCGCCTTTTTTGATGGCTCCGTAGATCTCGGGTTCGCTACTTGGGTCAAGGTTGATGACCTTAGCGTAACATCCGCCCTCGAAGTTGAATACCCCGTGGTCATCCCAACCGTGTTCATCATCACCGATCAAACGGCGTTTTGGGTCAGTTGAAAGCGTCGTCTTGCCCGTACCGCTCAGCCCGAAGAAGAGCGCCGTATCCCCGTTTTCACCGACGTTTGCAGAACAGTGCATCGGAAGCTTGTTCTCTAACGGCAACCAGTAGTTCATCATAGAGAAGATACCCTTCTTCATCTCCCCTCCGTACGATGTACCGCCGATGATCGCCATATTGTTCTCTACATCAAAAATGACAAAGACCTCAGAATTTAATCCATGCTCTTTGTATTTTTTGTTCACGGCTTTACATGCGTTCATAACGGTAAATTGCGGTTTGAAACTCTCTAGTTCAGTCGCATTTGGACGAATAAACATATTGGTTACGAAGTGAGACTGCCAAGCGATCTCGGAGATGAAACGTACTGATCTCTTCGACGCGGCGCTCGCCCCGCAGAATACGTCAGTTACATAGAGATCTTTGTTTGAGAGTTGCTCACGAGCCACTTCAAGCAGCTCATTATAGATTGAAGCACTGATTTTTTTATTGACGTCGCCCCATGCGATATATCTGTTAGATGGGTCACGATCTACGAAGTATTTGTCTTTAGGACTTCTACCGGTAAAAATACCCGTATCAACTGCTGTTGCACCTTTGTTTGTTTGGGCACATTCACCCTTTTCTAACTCATGTTTTATTAGGTCGTCAAAACTTAAATTGTGGAAAATCTTTCCGGTGTTCTTTATACCTAATGCTTCAATTTCTGCAATATTCATAATCTACCTTCGGTACTATTAATGCCCATGAAGTGACATTTTCTATAGACGAAATTATACACTCAACTTACCTAAATTAAATATAAATGGCAAAGTGATTTGAAAAAATTAATTCGGGGAAAGACAAAAGAAAATTTAAGAATTTATATGTATAATTCTGCTCTCTAAATGGTCACGTAACTCAGTGGTAGAGTGCCACCTTGACATGGTGGTGGTCGTAGGTTCAAGTCCTATCGTGACCACCATTTAGCCTCATCTTCAATCCATACTATATTTAAAGATCAAACTTCCATAACCCGTAACGATTCTGTCAAATGTATATGTCGTCGTACCCGACAGATTATCCGCCGCTATGCTCATCACGCGTGAGCCAAACTCAAGATCGACGCTCTCACCCATATGGATATTGAATCCCGCATCCGCACCGTAGTAGGTTTTTGAGAAGGTTCTTACGGTCGTAGTCGCAGGCTTATATTTTGCATTCGCCAGACCCGCATTGAATCCCACGAAAAAGTTCATATAGTTCGAAAAATTGAACTTATACTGTAGCTCGCCGCCGTATGTCGTGATATAGTCAAAGCCATCGACGTTATAGTAGCGTGCACTCAAGAAAAGACGGTAATCTTCGCTCTCACCGCCTATCTTGATACCGCCGTGGTAGGGTTTAAACTTCGTAGTAGTCGATGTCGTTGCCGTCGTGGTATCTATGTAAGTGTTGCTATAGCCGCCCTCAAAGCCCAAAAGCGATTTCGTGCTGCTCATGTTGAACTCTCTGGCTTCCCCTGCCGTAGCGATGAGCAGAGATGCAAACAGCGCCGTAGATAG
>JACXUD010000173.1 GCA_014764025.1 Campylobacterota bacterium
GGGCCTTTCTTCGCCTTTTTGATCGCCTCTATCGGAATCTATCGAGGGCTTATGGTCAAGGATGATACCCAAAGTATAGGTTTTAATACCACAAAAAGCGTCGTAGAGTCGATCTTTGCGGTGATCGTATGCGATGCGATCTTCTCGATCGCCTTTACGAACTTAGGCATTTAGATGAAAACGCTTATAGATGTTCGAGGCGTGCGCACTCTTTTTGGCGACAGAGTCATCCACGAGGGACTTGACCTGCATGTGCAAGAGGGTGAGATATACGGTCTGCTCGGCCCAAGCGGCTGCGGGAAGACGACGCTTATGAGAGAGATGGTGCTCTTGCAGGAGTTTCACGGAGGTGAGATAGAGGTGCTGGGTGAGAAACTAAGCTCTATCTCCGCCTCTGCTACGCAAAGGCTCAAAGCCTCTTGGGGCGTGCTCTTTCAAGCGGGGGCGCTCTTCTCATCACTCACACTGGCGCAAAATATCGCGCTGACGCTGCGCGAATATACGACGATCTCCGAGAAGCTTATAAAAGAGATCGTCGCATTCAAGATCGACATTGTGGGGCTCAAGCAGAGTGATGCAAATCTCTATCCTTCACAGATAAGCGGGGGAATGAAGAAAAAAGCGGCTTTGGCGCGCGCTCTTGCCATGGATCCGAAGCTTCTCTTTTTGGATGAACCTACAAGCGGGCTTGACCCCATCTCTGCAAGAGAGTTCGATAATCTTATATTGGAGCTGCGATCGCTGCTTAACCTTACCGTCGTGATGGTCTCGCACGATCTGCGCTCCATCTGCGATACGCTTGATAGGGTTGCGATCATCGATGAGAAGCGCATCGTCTATGAGGGTTCGCTCTTAAATCTTGAATCTTGCGAGAGTGAGTTTGTGAAGACATTTTTTAGGAGTAGGATATGAATACCAACGTAAACTACACGGCTATAGGGATCGCGGTACTTGCCGGATTCATTATGATGTTCGGTTTTGCCTACTGGCTGCTCAAGCCCTCGAACGAGGATACGCTCAAACACTACATCATCTATTTCGACGAGTCTGTTTTGGGGCTTAATATCGATGCCCCGGTTAAATATAGAGGGATCAACGTTGGGAAGGTGACACGACTGCGCATCAACCCTAAAAACTCCGAACAAGTAGAAGTACTTATCAGCATCGAGAAGACGACTCCGATCAAATCGACGACCATTGCAAAGCTTACGTCACAAGGTATTACGGGGCTTAGCTATATCAACCTCTCTTTGGGGGATAACAATGCTCCGTGCCTTGAGGCCAAAGAGGGAGAGGAGTACCCGGTCATAAAGACCGCACCCTCATTCTTTGAGCGATTCGAGCAGTCGCTTGACAACGTCTCGAGCAAATTAGCCAAAACACTCACGAAGACCGATGAGCTTCTAAGCCCGCAAAACCAGGCTGAGCTCTCTCGAATTCTTAGACATACGGCCAATTTCATGGAGCAGATGGAGAAGCTGGCAAGCGACGAGGCGATAGCCGATCTGCACAGAACGCTTCAAAGTTTGGAGAGCTCTTCACGCAAGGTCGATGCGACGTTGCCGAAGATCGAAAGATTTGTCGAGAACAGTATCCTTTGGGAGAACAAGATCTCGGCTTCGCTTGAGTCGATCATGACGAGCTATCTGGGTGTGAGAAGCTCTATGGCGGAGTTTAAAGGCGCGCTTCAGAGCGGAGAGTTCAATATTAAAGCGATCAGTGCGGACGTGGTTCCGGCATTGACGAACACCCTTTTAGATCTTCAAGAGCTCATGGGCAGGCTCAATGAGACTCTCAATCACTACGAACGAAGTCCGGGTGACATTCTCTTTAAGTATGAAGAGACGAAAAAAGCTCCGGGGGAGAATCAATGAAAAAGTTACTTGTTTTAGGAACACTATTTTTTATCTTTAACGGGTGCAGTTTGCCAAAACCTGCGATCGGCGAGTATAGACTCTCACCCTCTGTGACG
This sequence comes from Campylobacterota bacterium, assembly GCA_014764025.1. GTDB lineage: Bacteria > Campylobacterota > Campylobacteria > Campylobacterales > Sulfurimonadaceae > JACXUD01. Next base: position 1,973 of record JACXUD010000173.1, read on the forward strand.
TTGCAGATAGATGCAAAAGGGAGTTGCGCTAACAGCAGCCTCAAGGTGCTTCAAGCCGACGGGCTTGCATCGATGATGAGTCTGCGTATGCACTACAGACAAGGCGACAATAGAGAGCATATATACAACGAATCGCAGTGGAGCGACTCAATTGCACAGATGGTTGCGCGCGAGTTTGAGCGTTCGATCCGCGAAGCCGCTCTCTTTGAGAGTGTACAGGGGGCCAAATCAAGAGCCTCAAGCGACTATGTTTTAGAGATAAACATAGAGGAGTTCATACAGAGCTTTGATGAGAAGCTGCAATCTTCACACGCTTTAGTGAGTCTTACATTGACGCTCATCAACACAAAAGAGAACAGAGTCGAGCGTCAAAAAAGCTTCTCTGCGAATGTCGAAGCCAAAACGCTCGATGCAAGGGGCGGCGTAGAGGCGCTCAATAGAGCAATGACACAGATATTAGGGTCGGCTCTTATTTGGCTTGAAGGGGCTTGCGGATGATAACCCAAGAGGAGTACGGATCAAGACGCAACGCACTTTTGGAGCAGCTCAAAAACGACTCGATAGCGATCGTTTTGAGTGCACTCCCTTCAAGCCGCTCAAACGATACGGAGTTTCCTTACCGTCAAAACAGCAGCTTCTATTATCTTTGCGGCTTTAAAGAGGATAATGCGGCGCTTCTGTTTTTAAAATCCAAAAAAGAGACCAAAACACTCCTCTTCGTGCAGAAAAAAGAGCCGACGATGGAGCTTTGGAGCGGCAAACGTATGGGAATCGACGCGGCGAGATCGCTCTTTTTGGTGGACGATGTTTACGGTTTTGACGAACTTGAGTCGAAATTGGCGGAGTGGGTGAAGAAAAAGTCTGTAGCCTACTACGACTTCGGTATGACGAATCCGGTGATCGCGCGTTTTAAAGAGCTCACCAAAAAGTTTTATGCGCACCATAACATCTGGCATCTCATAGCCTCTATGCGTCTTGTAAAGTCCCATAGCGAGATAACCCTCATACGCAAGGCACTCGAGATAACCAAAGAGGCGCACCACAATGCACTTCGCTTTTCAAAAGTGGGCAAATACGAGTATGAGCTTCAAGCCGAGTTTGAGTATATCTTCAAAAAAAACGGAGCCTACAGCGATGCTTATACCTCGATAGTAGCAGGAGGCAACGGCGCGAATACGCTGCACTATATCGCCAATAATCGACGAATGCAGGCGGGTGAGCTTTTGCTGATCGATGCGGGATGCGAGTATGAGTATTATGCAAGCGATATCACGCGCACGATTCCAGTAAGCGGCAGATTTACGCCCGCACAGCGCGAACTCTACGAGATGGTTTTAGGCGTTGAGCTAGAGATCATAGAGATGATCAAGCCGGGCGTAAAACGCTCCGAACTCCAAAAGAGAGCCGAAGAGCTGCTTACCATAGGGATGGTCGATCTTGGAATACTGCAAGGACGCGTACGCAAGCTTCTAAGCACCAAAGCACACAAAAAATACTTCCCTCACGGAATCGGGCACTGGATGGGGCTTGACGTACATGACGAAGCCCCCTATAAAGAGCAAAACGGCAAGGAGATCCCTTTGGCGGAGGGGATGGTGCTGACCATAGAACCGGGTATCTATATAGATGAGAACGACCAGACGGTACCTGAGCGTTTTAGAGGGATAGGCATACGAATCGAAGACGATATTTTGGTGAGCGCCGAGGGGCATGTGAACCTCTCGGAGGGGATCGCCAAGGGTATAGAGGAGATAGAGAGACTCTCTCAGACCTATTGATGGAGAATTTTCTACTTATGGGCACCTCTAAAAACTCTACGTGCGATTTTAGAAGGAGCAATTTTTACTCTATTTATAGGAGGGGCTCGCACCTCCTAGCCAAAGCTAAGA
>JACXUD010000174.1 GCA_014764025.1 Campylobacterota bacterium
TTGATGAACTCGGCGTGTTTTTTCGTAAGCGTTCCGGCGACGATCATAACGTCGGCTTGACGCGGAGATGCTCTGAAGATCGTTCCGTAACGGTCAAAGTCGTAACGTGATGCACCCGAAGCCATCATCTCGATACCACAACATGCAAGACCGTACGTAAGTGCCCATAAAGAGTTTGAACGCCCCCAGTTTACGATCTTGTCAATACTTGTAAGTGCAACCGGCAGACCGCCGCTTTGTGTGTAATTTATTTTATGTTGTGCCATTCAAGCGCTCCTTTTTTCCATGCATATACGAAACCGATAGCAAGCAATAAGATAAACATCAACATCTCGGCAAAACCAAACCAGCCGAGTGCTTTAAAATCTACAGCCCACGGGAACATGAAAACTATCTCTACGTCAAATAGTAAAAACAAGAGTGCAAATAGATAAAACTGTGGTGATACTCTATTTGGCTGCTTTGTAACCTCAGGACCACACTCATAGACTGAAAGCTTGATCTTTTCAGTATCTTTGGCTGCCATTGCACGGCTTGCCAAGCGAGCTATAATCGTTGTTGCCGTAAATGCACCGAATGTTAAAACAAAGAGTACAAATACACCAAAATACGGATTTGCAGTACTAATATGCTCCATATATCCTACCTTATATGTTTTAAGATCGCATCCCTTAATACGGTCTTTGTGTTATGTTTTCACTCCTTGAATCCTGTGCAAGAGAATTCTCAGAAAAAACAGTTAAATGCAATATATCCAAAAGAGGTTTAAATAAAAGAAATTCGTAGAAGTTGTCTAGAGGTTTGTCACGATTTGCTACACCATTTTTTTCAAAATGGTTTCATTGTTTATTTTCGTAACACTATTTTTAAATTTTGGCATGTGAAAGAGTAGAAACTTCACATGCCGAGTGAGTACATTCAGAAGCTATTTATTCAAGAATCCCATCGATTTTTCACTATCGAAGCTCCCTTCCCGCTCGCGTTTGATCTCCTCTTCAAAGTCGCTCTGTTTAAAGATCGGCAACTCGCGCACCGCTACTTTATATGCGGTATTTTTGACGATAAGATTGATCTGTCCGCCCGTGAGCGTATATTTTGCCAATGCCGCCGTTTCAAAGCCGCTCTCATACTCCGCCCCTCTAGGGAGCATCTTTTTCCAAAGCTCAAGACGCTGTGCTTCGTTTGGTTTTTTGAACTCTATCTTGTAGTTGAAGCGTCTTGAGAAGGCCTTGTCGATATTCTCCAAGAGGTTCGTCGTCGCGATCAAGATCCCCTTGAACTTCTCTATCTGCTCCAAAAAGATATTCTGCATCTGATTGTGCATCTGATCAGCGCTCGAGTTCGCACCGCTTGAGCGCGCGCTTAAGAACTGATCGGCCTCGTTTAGCAGCAAAATAGGTTCGCTTTTGGTACGCTCGCAAAGGTCATGAAAGGTGTCGAATATCTTGCGCACGTTCTTCTCGCTCTCGCCGACATACATCGATAATATCTTTGAACAGTCGAATGAGAGCACTTGGCGCTTAAGCGATTTGGCAAGCGAGTAAGCCGTCATGGTCTTGCCCGTTCCCGCCGCACCGTAGAAGATGATACGTGCATCGATACCGCTCTTTTTATCCTTAATGCCCCACGCAACAAGACGGTTCACCACCTCTTTGTCTATCTGTTTCATCAAGTTATCGAGCGTCTCGCGGGTCTCTTTGTTAAGGATAACGTCATCAAGCGATGTCTCGGGCTCGACGAGCTCGAAGATATCCTGCTCTTCGATGATCGAGTTGAGTTTTAGACGCCGTACCTTTTTATTTTTCTGCGGATGGATAATGCTTTGAAGCAGATCGTCCACAATATAAAACGCACGCGATATACCGCCGAAGGGGTTGAGCATCTCCTCGTAATCGATGATACCCTCGCTTAAAAGATGCGAGCCCTCCTCAAGAAGCGAGCGGTTTTTGATACGCTCATACTCATCGAAACTGATGAGCTCTATAAGTGCGTTCATCTCACGAAGCGATGAGTCGCTTGAGCTGTACTCTTCGCGAAGCAGCGCCAAGAAGATCACCTGCTCCTTTGCGTCCATCTTCTTTTGTTTGAAAAACTTGTCGAGCACCAAGCTCTCGGATGTCTGCTCCACACGCTCTTTGATACGTTTTTCCAAGAGTTTGAGCTTGTTTTGAAGCCGATCGATCCCAAGCGAGTGTTCATGCACGTTTTGGCGTATCGCACTCATCTTTTGATAGAGCTCTATCCTAAAAAACTGATCCTGCAGATACTCAAGATGGTCTGCATAAGGCTTGATATCCGGCAGTTCCACCTCTAACGAGCCGTCTTGCAAGAGTCTTAAAAATGATGGAGAGAGTCCCACAGCCGTATTTAAGAGCTCTAGCTCGCTCACCTCCGAGATCTTCATAGGCGTAAAGCTCTGCTGATGGAGCCAGCCGAGTTCCAAGAGGTTTTTTACCCCTTTAAGATGCTCAAGATGCTCATAATTTTCAGAGCTATAGAGATCTTGTAATATCTCTAAAATCATCACGTCATCTTGACCTTGGATAAACTTTTTTGCCAAGTATTGCAAAACTTTTGCTTCATCCACACTACACTTGAGGTGGATAAATATTTGTGTCTTTTCGACCTTTTTTGCTTCTAAAAAATCTATCAATATCTTCAATAATTTCCTTTATTTCTCTATGAACGAGTAGAGCATCTTGATCTCATCCGCCCAGATCGTCTCATCTATCGTCTCTAAAATCAGCGGAATATCATCCATTCTAGGATCGTTCATTAAAAATTTAAAAGCATCATACCCGATCTCGCCCTGACCGATAGAGTGGTGACGGTCAACACGGCTGCCAAGAGGCGGCTTGGAGTCGTTGATATGCATACCGCTTAAGTACTCAAACCCTACGATTTGCCCGAACTCATCCCATGTTTTATCATACGCCTCGCGTGTACGAATGTCGTAGCCCGCGGTGAACATGTGGCAGGTATCTATACAGATCCCAACGCGGCTTTTATCTTCGATTTTGTCTATTATATAAGCCAGATGTTCAAACTTATACCCCAGGTTCGATCCCTGCCCCGCCGTGTTCTCGATAACCGCTTTGACATTCTTTGTCTTATCCAGCGCTATGTTGATCGACTCGGCGATCACATCCAAGCACGCCTTCTCTATCGGCCACAAAATCGACTCATCCTCTTTCTCTTTTTTGGTTATCTTTGCCAAGTGGCTTCCCGGGTGAAAGTTGAGCCGATCAAGCCCAAGCAGATCACAGCGCTCTAGCTCGTCGATGAAGGCTTCACGGCTCTTTTGGAGCTGCTCTGCTTCGGGGTGGCCGAGATTTATTAGATAACTATCGTGCGGCAGTACATGTTTTGGCAAAATGCCCGAATCTGCCAGCATACGCTTAAACGTGTCTATGGTCTTTGTGTCAAGCGGTTTGCCGACCCACTGACGCTGGTTTTTGGTAAAGAGTGCAAACGCCTTCGCCTCGATACTTGTGGCATGTGAAATTGCATTCTCGACCCCGCCGCTCGCACTTGTGTGCGCCCCTACAAATTTACTCATCGCGTTGTCTCCTTGATCTTAATAATGATGTTGTTTAGTTTGTCTTTAAAATATATCTCTTGCGAAGTGACTCGGTATATGATGTTCACGTCTGCGTTAATAAGACGCTGTTCAAAACCCTCATCGGTTTTTTTATACCCCTCTTTTTCAAAGATCGCTCTGCCTAAAAGTATCTGTGCCAAAGTGTCGCTTGGATAGTGCGGGCTCAAGTAGTCGGCGTTAAAAGCGCTCTTGCTCATGCACCCCTCGTTCACGCAGACAAGATGATTGATATCGAT
>JACXUD010000175.1 GCA_014764025.1 Campylobacterota bacterium
TACTGAACTTATGCCCCTCTATATCGACTTTGCTCTGCAAGAGGCCAAGGATGCGTGTCGCACTCTGGATAATGTACTCTTTATCGTAGTTTTGCAGCACTATCATGAACTCATCGGCGCCGATCCTTGCTATGGTGTCGTTGGAGCGTATGGAGCTTTTTAGCCTACCGGCGACGTTGATGAGGTATTGGTCGCCGAGATTGTGCCCGTGGAGGTCGTTGATGATCTTGAAGTCGTCAAGGTCGATAAAGAGGAGCGCAACCTCCGTATGCATCCGTTTGGATATATTGATGGATTGCTCTAACCTGTCATAAAGAAGGGTTCTGTTTGGAAGTCCCGTCAGCGCATCCTCAAAGGCGAGTTTTCGGATCTTCTCTTGGGAGTTTTTGCGTTCGGTGATGTCTGAAGTGATGCCTACGTAGTTTGTCACTTCGCCGCGGTCGTTTTTGATCACGATGATACGCAGATGCTGGATATAGAGCGAACCGTTTGCTCGGCGATCGCTCAGCTCGCCCTCCCAATAGCCGTTGAGCGAGAGCTCTCGCCACAGATCGGCATAGACCTCGGGAGGGGTGAGACCCGAGGAGATGATGTTGCTCTTTTGGCCTATAAGCTCACCCTCTTTAAAACCGGTGATAGTGCAATAGCGCTCATTGACGCGAAGAATGTGGGTTTGCGGATCGGTGATGACGACCCCGTCGTCGGAATATTTAAAGAAGTGTTCGGCTAACATGAGGTCTTTTGAATAGACGAGCCGAGAGATAAAGAGTTTGACCACATAGAGTGCCAAAAGCGTCGTTAAGATATAGACGAATATAAAGTAGGGCATCCCTTTTGAGATATTGCGGTCTCTCTCCGCAAAGATGATCTCATCGTCGTAGCTTATAAAGAGAAGCTCCTCGAGCGATGGATCGCCGAGTGATTTGGCAAGTGAAGCAGAGGGGGTGGCGAGACTCTTAAAGCCCATACGCTGAATGCTCTCGGTGGGGCTGAATTTGAGGTAGGTGAAGTTCTTGCCCCCTTGGCTGATAAAACCGCTCTCGTGATATTTAAGCTCTTCCCACAGTTTTGGGCAACTCTCTTGCACTTGATTTCTCTTGATGCCGAACATAAACAAAAAAGCACGCTCATGTTCGGGCGCCAAGAGCCACTCACCATTTTTGTTGGCGATGAGCGGTTCGAACCCCTCTCGCTTTACATAGGCTTTGATCTTGGTAAAGATGCTCTCTGCCAAGACGTTTATGACGATGATGCCTATTTGGTTGTGGTTCTCGTCAAAGAGGGGTGTCGCAACCCGAAAGGTCGGTTTATATGGCTCTTCGACCTTTCCGTTTTCAATGTTGAGATCAACTGCAGAGATATAGATCTCGTTGCGCTTGAGTCTTTTAGTCTCTAAAAAGTAGTAGCGGTGGGCTTTGTTTTGAAGTTCGTTTTGCGGCACTATGACCGTTTTTGCATTGACGCGGTTGATACGCATCCTCTCCATTGCGCTTGCATTGATGACGCGAAGCTGGTCGTAGAGGGGCTTATTCTCCATAAAGCTCACGAGTCTTGGGGCGAACGCTTGCGAGAGCCCCTTGCGCGAATAGTCTTGAATTGTCTCGCTAATCATCAATAAGTCTTGCGAAACGGCGGCATATTCGTCTTTGAGCAGAAGGTGCCCTTTATGCAAAAGCAGCTGTGATTGGTTCAGAGTCGCATCGCGCTGATAGGACTCCTCTTTGTAGAATATAGCCGAAAGTACCAGAATGAACCCGATCGTCGTCAGCAAAAAGGCAGAAAAGTAGTAGCGCATTGAAACCTCTTTATGAGCTATAAGTCTATTCAATTAGAACTAAAACAAATATTAACGACTTCAAATCGCTATAACGGATCCTAATATTACAGCCGAATTTAACAATGATTGTCATAAGATTAAGCAAAAAAGATAGTTCAAAGATGAATAGAGTCAGTTTTATCAAAACAAATATCAAAACCGTCGAGTATCTCTACGGCAATCTTCCAAGTGCGCTTGCCGGCAACTATATCGTCGTGCTGGTTCTCTTTTTTACCCTCTTTGAGCATGTCGATAGAATCAACTTGTTTGTATGGCTGGCTCTGAGCACGCTTGTGACGCTGCTGCGATATCTAAGCTACAAGAGTTACCATAAGAGACAAAAAGGGCGAAACCGTATCCGAGAGCACTATCAACGCTTTTTGATGGGAATCGCCGTTTCGGCGGCACTTTGGGGGAGCTCGTTCATCTTCATCTACCCTTATGAGCCTCTCTATCAGATGGTGCTTCTGCTGATGCTTGCCGGTGTCTCGTCGGGGACCTCTATCAGTACCGCTTCACATTCGGAGCTGCTCTACCTCTATATATTTTTGGTCTTTTCGCCCTTTTATATGCTCTATTTTTTCGGAAGTTTCGATCTCCCCGCCGCAATCGTAGTCGTCACCTCTTTTTATATCTTTTTCATCTTGGGGATATCCAAAAAGATCTCGAACAACATCATCAGCAATATCTCTATGAGTATAGAGAGGGGCTCTTTGAGCTCAAAACTCCGTAGACAGGTAAAAGAGGCTCAAGCGGCAAGCGAAGCGAAGTCGAGGTTTCTCTCGGTCATGAGCCATGAGATCCGCACGCCCCTTAATGCCATCATCGGATTTTTGCAGGTGCTTATGCGAATGGAGAGCGACGAGAAGAAGCTGCGCTATCTCGCGACGATGGATAAATCCTCGCATGTGCTTCTCAATATCCTCAACGACGTCTTGGACGTCTCGAAGATTGAGTCCGGGAAGTTTCGCCTTGAGAGGATGCTCTTTAGCCCAAAAGAGGAGTTTGAGGCGCTGGTACACCTCTTTGACCAGAGCGCCAAGAGCAAACAGATAGAGCTTCTAGCCCACATAGACCCCTCTTTGCCTCAAACGATCGAGGGGGATAAACTGCGTCTTAAGCAGATAGTCTCGAATCTGCTCTCTAACGCCGTGAAGTTCACGAACGAAGGGGGAAGAGTAGAGATGCAAGTAGAGTTCGATGCGGCTCAAAGTCTGCTCTACGTGGCTATCAAGGATAACGGCATCGGCATTGCCAAAAAAGATCAAAAGAGGGTTCTGGAGGAGTTTTCACAGGCTGACGGCTCGACAAGCAGACTCTACGGCGGGACGGGGCTGGGGCTTTCGATCGTCACAAAGATGCTCTCTTTGATGGGAAGCGAGCTCAAGCTCAAGAGTGAGCTAGGCCGCGGAAGCCTTTTCTACTTTCACATGCCGGTTCGCGTCGTGCAAAGCGGCGAGAGCGAGACGACCGCGGCATCGGATACGGTGCTCTTGAAGCCTCACAAGATACTCGTAGCCGAGGACAACAGAACCAATCAGATGCTGATGCGTGTGGTTTTGGAGGAGCTTGGCATAGAGGTCGTAATGGCAAATGACGGCGCAGAGGCACTCAAGCTGGCATGTGAAGATGAGTTTGACCTTATCTTGATGGATATCAACATGCCTAACATGAACGGCATAGAGGCGCTTGGCGAGATACGAAAACGGGGTATGAAGATGCCCATAGCCGCACTCACCGCCAACTCTATCAGCGGTGATAGAGAGCGCTTCTTATCGGAGGGGTTTGACGCCTATCTCTCCAAACCGATCGATCATGATGAGTTGCAGACTCTTTTGCATCGGCTTGTAGATGAGAAGGCTCTTTAGAGAGTCTTGATGAGCTATTTGCCGCAGCACTTTTTATGGGCACCTCTAAAAACTCTACGCGGCTTTAGCTTTAGGAGATTTTTGCTTAAGTCAAGGCGACGCGAAGAGCCATAGCTAAAGCTACGGCGATG
>JACXUD010000176.1 GCA_014764025.1 Campylobacterota bacterium
ATCGATCTATAAAAGAAGATGTTGTGAGACTGCGAGATGATGCGCAGATGGAACTCTTTGAGCTTATCGCCCTTGTAGCCGAGCATCTCGAAATACTTTATATAGTGGTTGCGGTAGAACTCGAAATTGAGGAACTCTTGGGCACTCTTTGCAAACTCTTTTGCATCCTCGAAGATGCTTAAAAAGAGGCGGCTCTCTTTGGCGATCTTGTGATAGGGGGTCACAAAGAGCGAGAGACGGAAGAGCTCAAGGTCGTCTTCGACGATAAGATAGGCGTTGGAGCGCAGTTTCTCGTGTACGCTTGCGATGTGCACTCCAAGCCCCGCCCCGAAGAAGGCGAACTTCTCGACTCTCTCGAAGCGCTCGTTTTGCGGCATGTGAGATTGAATGTAGGAGAGGATAGGGTAGGTCTCTTTTTGTGACGGATTCGCGGCATCAAGAACGGGGCGCTTGAAGGTGATGAAGAGATTCTCTTTTTTGCTCAAATTGATGCTCTGGCTCACTTGGCTTGCATAGAGCGATGAATCCATATTATAGAGTTTCGTATTCTCTTTGATATCAACGACCTCAAAGTAGCCATCGTCAAAGCTGAGCTCGTAACGCTCTTGGTAGTAGCCCTTTTCACATGCCGACTCATAGGCGAGCAGCTTCTCAAAGAGGCTCTTGTGGTTTGCCTCGATATAGGCGATATTTGCCTCGAAATTGGCGGCGGCTTGCTCTTGGATACTCTGCATCGGCTACCTCAAAGCGCGAAGCGTCTTGAAGGCTTCGGCATGTGAATATCCAACTTGCATCCCGCGGTAGGCGCTAAGCGTGCGAATCCCCTCAAGGCTTCTTGGGTGCGGCGCTTTGCGCAGTTCGGATGCGTAGCACTGCATCGCCTCTAGCTTCTTTTGAAGCGTCGCAGAGATATCGAAGTAGGTGTCTGGCGTGAAGGCTTTGCCGAAGTTCCACTCGCTAGAGCTGAGCACCTCAAAAGCGTAGATGCTCTTTACGCACTCGTTTTGCATGGGGCGCGTGGCGGTGAGCACCGCCTCGGCGGTGATGCGGTGGTCGATGTTGAGGTCGTGGGCAGAGTGGGTGAAGATTATTTCGGGTCTAATAAGCTCTTTGATACGCTCTACCTCTTTGATGATATCGAGCAGATCGTGGCTGTCAAAGCGGTTGTCGCGAAATCGGCATGTGAAAACCTCTTTGATACCGATAAGCGCATTGGCGCGTTTCATCTCGTCAGAGAGCTCGCTCTGCGCCTCTGCCAAAGACTCCTCTTCTCTGGCACTCTTGCCCTCGCCCAAAATAAGGGTATAGGCCTCATACCCCTCATCTATGAGTCCGGCGACGGTACCAAAACACCCCAGCACCTCATCGTCCGCGTGGGCGGCGACTATCAAGACTCTTTTTGGCATGTGAACTCCTTGGTGATTGTATTGCCCCGCATGATGACCTCTTGCGGGTCGTGCTCGTTAAAAAGCAGGTCGATTATACCCATGTAGGGGTGAAACTCTGCGCTTGTCTGACTATAGAGCGGGTGGTTATAGTTTTGAAATATCGGCGTAATCCCGGCATCTTTAAGCACTTTTTCATCGGCGTACTCTCGCCCGAGCGCGCCGAACAAAAATGAAGAAGCACCCGTTTTTTGGCACATCTCTATCACATAATCGAGCTTTTTGGCTTTTATATCGAGGCTAGAGGCGTAGAGAATGGGGGTGCGAATCTCAAGATACGAGACCAAAAAACGCAAATAAGCGTCGGTGTAGTCGATGAGAAAGTCGCTCTTTTGCTCATATATCGGCATAAGGTGGGTAAAGAGCCTCTCAAAAAGAGGGGCTTTTTTATAGGCCTGCTCAATAGAGCGCAGATGCTTTTTTTGCCAAAAGTTATCGGCCGTGCGCATCTCACGCAGGCTCTTTTGGGTGTAATCTTTTGTGGCAACGGGGATGGTCAGCATCACTTCGGTGCCGTTTAGCACGATCTTGTTGCGGTTGATGAATGAGTTCTTCTCGAACTGCACATCGTCCATCACCACAAAACGCTCACTTGAAATGATCTTGTGAAGGTACCCAAGCCAAGGATTGTAGGCGCATTGATGGGCACTTAGCAGCACAGCTTCTTCTCCATGCAGATCAGGTGCTCTTGGTTAGAGGTGACGCTATAACCCCACTTTTCATAGAGATGAAGGGCATGTTTGTTGCGCTCTAGCACCTCAAGTTGAAGCTCTTGCAGATGGAGCTTTTCACATGCCACAGATTCGATGAGGCTCATCAATAGATTGCCCACACCCTTTATATGCGGGTTTTTAGAGAGGCCGATCTGGGCACTCTCTTTGGTGATATTGCCAAACTCTATCACGCCGATGCCGCGGTTTTGCTTTTGAACAAGGTAGCAGAGCTTGTCTTTCATGTGCCAAAGAGACTCTAGATAGAGCATGTGCTCCTCATAGGAGATGATCTTTTGCGAGAGCATACAGGTACGCACGGCGTCATGGTTGCGCCACTCCAGCACAAGGCGTTTTTGGGCGTCGTTCAGGCTGCGAAAGTCTATAAGCCTGCACCCTTTGATATGCAGGTTCATAAGAGCAGCTCAAGCGTGATGGGCATATCTTTGGCGATGGCACTCGCAGCACGGCGCCCAAGGATGAAATGCGCCTCTTTTGGCTCAAGCGCACCGTGTGCGGCGGTGCTTGTGCGCTTATAGGCAAGCATCTCTTGGGTGAGCGCTTCGCCTTTGGCTATTTCACATGCCGCGACTACTTTGCGGCGTGCGAGAGGCCTCATAGCAAGCTCTCTTTTGGTCGGTTTTAGTTCGCCGCTGCCTATCGCCTTTTCTATGAAGCGAATCGCTCTCACATACTCTTTTAGCTCATCCGCATCCACGCTGAACCAGTGGTCGGGGCCGGGGGCATTTTTGTCAAGCGTAAAGTGCTTCTCTATCACGCTTGCCCCTATCACCACGGCACCTACCGCTGCGGTTGCGCCTATGGTATGGTCTGAAAACCCCACCTTTACGCCAAAGGCGTCACGGATTGCGGCGATCTTTTTGAGGTTCACTTCGTGCGACTCGGTCGGGTAGCTCGATACGCAGTGCAGCACGGTAATTTCGCTGTTGCCCGCATCTCGGATGGCGCGGATGGCATCTTCGATCTCATACGCATACGCCATACCGGCCGATATCACCATCGGCACACCTTTTGAGGCGTAGTAGTGCAGCTGCTCTAGGTGGGTGAGGTCGTCGCTGCCCACTTTAATAAATGGAAGATTCGTGATGCCAAGCAAAAAGTCAAGATCGCCTCTGTTTTGCGCGGTGGAGCTAAAGGCGATGCCCACACTTTCGCAGTGCGCCACGATCTCGCGCCACTCCTCTTTGCTAAACTCAAGCCGCTTGAACATCGCCATCATCGACTCGCTCACTTCGACCCCTTGCGAGCGGTAGGTGTAGGTCTGGTTCGCATCACTCACGAACTCTTGCGCCTTAAAGGTCTGAAACTTGACGCAGTCCGCGCCTGCGGCTTTTGCGGCCTCTATCATCTTTTTTGCCAGCTCTAGATCTCCGTTGTGGTTCACGCCCACTTCGGCTATGATAAAGGTGCTCATTGAGTGCTCCTGTGATCGGGTGTTGAAGATCTGTTTACACACTATATCAAAAAAGTGAAACGATTTAAAAGTTCTATGATGAGATTTATATGAACAACGGCTTTAAAAGTCTGCGTAATCTCTTCGCATCGAATCTGTGCATTGTTTTATATCGGTGCTCTGTGAGGTATTTGTAGA
>JACXUD010000031.1 GCA_014764025.1 Campylobacterota bacterium
AGGTAGCTGTCGTAGATCACGACGCCGAGTCTGCCTATGCCGTAAAGCGAAGCGACGACCAAGACAAACAAGAGGGCTTTGGCAAATCTTTTCATAGTTTACTCCTCATTTTTGAATAGATATAGAGTGTGCTGAGCGTTCCAACGGCCGTTCCGGCCAGAAGATCGCTTAAAAAATGGTCGCTGTCAAGCAGCCGTGCAGAGGCGCAAAGAGCAGCCAAAATAACCCAAAGCCACATCCTCTTTGGAAACAAGAGGCTCAAATAGGTTGCAACCGCAAAGAGTGTCGTGGTGTGACCTGAGGGAAAAGAGGTAAAGGTCGTGGGAGCCTCTGCCAGCGTTGCAAAGTGGATCTTGAACTTTTCCATAAATCCCGCATCGAAGCTCCCAAAGAGCAAAAAGCCGTACTCGTCGCCGTTGTCTCTGAGACCCCAAGGGCGCATACGCCCGAAGATGTGTTTTAAGAGCAGGCTAGCAAGCCCCGAGAAGAGATTGACGTAGAGCAGAGTCAAAAAGCGCATCTTCAATGCTTCGTTTGGTTTATAGTATCTAAAGAAGAGATAGCCGATGATCGCGGTGCCGATATACCAGTGGGACTCGCCGCCGATGCTGATAAGATCACCCAGAGCCTCATAGTGCTCTTTGTTCTCGATGAAGTAGCGTGCGATGGGGATATCGAGATAGAGGTAGCTGTAGGGAATCAAAAAAATGAGCGAGAAGAGATATAACTGAAGCGCTCTAGTGATGCTCATCGAACTCCTCCGTAATCACGGCACAGGATGTAATCGACGCTATTCACGATACCTCCGTTAAGAGTGATATCGATAGATTTGAGCTCTTTCGTTTCACCGCACAGATAGTAGTTTTGAATATCTTTTTTGAAAAAACGGGTGTTGATAAAGAGCAGATCATCACCGGGTTTTGGCGTAGCTCCCCAAATATCGAACTGATCCTCTCTATCGTCTGCTAAAACGACATCCGTCGGGTAGGGCAGATTATAAAAGAGCGCGCGCGAGGCGAGCGTCCAGTTCGTCACCGCAATCTTGGCATGTGAGTTTTGCTCTGAAAGTTTGTTGGCCTCTTGCATGATCTGCTCCCAGCCGTAGATATCCCGATGCAAAGATTGATAATCAGGAAGCGGCAGGAGCTTCAAACCAAGCTCCGCATAAGCGATAGAGCTGAGGATAAGCCCAAAGGTTATGGCAATCTTTAAGTATCTTCTTGCCTGATGATAGAGGAAGTAGCTGCCTATAGGGATGAAGAGCAGATAAAAGAGCGCGCTCCAGTGCGGCAGAGCCGTTTTATAGAGCGATGCATAGCCAAAAAAGCCTATGAACACCACCCCAAAAAGGCCGCTTAAGAAGAGTTCGGCATGTGAAGAGCGAACTGCCTTGTAGAGACCGTAGTAGGCGACAAAGAATAAAAGCGGATTGTAGGCTCCAAACTGTGCGCCTATCGAGCTGAAAAAAGCGCTCCAGCTGATGGAACTCGATCCGACCACATGGTTGCTTTGGTAGCTTAGACTCGCCCAATCGTGCTCTATATTCCAGTAGATGACGGGTGAGATAAGCAGCAATCCTATAGGGATCGCAAAGAGCATCTCTTTGGCCCAAAAGAGCTCGTAACGTTTTTTGAGAAGAAAATAGAATACGATCGGAATAATGAAAAGCACAGCCGTATATTTCGCAAGCCCGCCAACTCCTAGCAAGAGAGCCAGCAAGGCCCAGTTTTTAAGTGTCGGCTCTTTTTCTATCTTGAGCGTCGTCTCGATGATAGGAATAAGCAGCACGAACAAAAGTGTATCGGGCATCAGCATCAAGAAGAGGGCATTGAATAAAAAGGAGGCGTGCAGTGCCAAAAGGGCAAACCAAGCGATAGTTTCATCTTGAGAGATGTTGAAGATAAAACGATAGAGCTGGTAGGAGACGACGGCGCCGATAAGTATCGCTCCCACACGGGCTCCAAACTCGTTCATGCCAAAAAGAGAGGTGAATACGTATTGCGTCCAGCCCACAAGCGGCGGATGGTCGAAGTAGCTCCAGTCTAAATGGAGGGCATAGAGAAGATAGTGCGCCTCATCAACGCCAAGGCCCACAAATGGGGCTAGGAGAAGGCGTACAAGAGCGATGCCCAAGATAAGGCAGAGTGCTCTTTGGTGGATCTTATCGGCTAAGTGCATCAAGTTTTGGTTTGATGGTGTTAAAGACCCACTCAGGGGTGATGACCTGGATACACTTGTTGTCGCTGCACGGAGTTTTACGGTGGTTGGAAGCGCTGACGCAAGGGCTACACGCCATACCGGCATAGATCGGCGTCGTAGGCCCGAGTGAGCCGTAGAGAGCAGGGGTCTCGGGGCCGAAGATGACGAAGGTGTGCATATCGGTGATAGAGGCAAAGTGAGCAGGGCCGGAGTCGTTCGTGAGCATAAAAGCGCTTACGCTGTAGAGTGCCGGAAGCTGCAGGAACTTCACGCCGCCTGCAAAGTTGATGCAGCGCTCGCTTCCCACATAGCGTTTGAGCATCTCAGCCCCTTCAAATTCGGCAGGTGCGCCCGTAAGGAGCACGATAGCCTCTTTGTTATACTCAAGCATCATCTTGATGACGTCGCCGTAGTTCTCTCTCTCCCATCTGCGCTGCGGCAAGAGATCCGAAGCGTTGGAGTTCACTAGGATCACGGGAGTGTTCTGCGGATCGAAAGCGGCATATCTTTGCGCGATGATCGCTTGAACGTTCGCCTTCTCCTCATCGCTGATAACCGCTTTTGCTATTTCTATTTCGCTATCGGGGATGATGCGTTTTGTGTATGGAAGCTGGACTTCATCGGATAGAAGGGCATCAACCAAAGAGATGAAGTTCTTGGCGATATGCTGATGTGGATTGTAGGCGACCTTTTTGGTGAGGAAATCTCCGCGGTAGAGCCCTTCGTTGTGAAACGCATGAAAGCCCACACGCTGAGCCGCACCGCTGCCGGCCGTGAGAAGCGCCGTAAAGCGGCTGAAGAGCTCAAGATCGATGACGGAGTCGATCTCTTTCTCTCGGCACCACTTAAGGAATTTTAAGGTGCTTGTCACGATGCTTACCATATTCGATTCGTCGATCGTGTAGATATTCTCCTCTTTGACGGTCTCTAGCAGTTGAAGGCTCACTTTATTCTTTGAAAAGATGACGAAGTAGAGCTCGCCCTCTATGTTTGCCTTGAGTTTGCGCATAGCCGGATCGACGATAACGGCGCTCCCCATCTCGGAGAGTTCGATCAAAAGGACGTTTTTAGGGCGTTTTTTCTCTTTTGGTTTGATGAGTTCGTACCCTTTGAGCAGAAGCGTGCCCAAAAACGTGAGCGGTACACCCGCATAGTAGTCGATATTTCGCATTGTATCTACGTTCATTATTATCCTTTGTTAAGTTGCTTTTTTGCTTTTTACCCAAAAATATGCGCCGGGCATCGCGCTGATGATAAGCAGGATTCCATAGAGAATCGACATCGCCATCACTTGGGCGCTATCGACACCTATAAGCATAAAAATTCCTACCATCGCTCCCTCTCTGATACCCCATCCGGCTAAAGAGATTGGAAGAATGGTGAGTAAAAAGACCGGAGGCAGAGCGATGAAGAATATCTCTAGCGGCATGTCAAAATCGATGCTCCAAGCCAGGGCGTAAAGTGTGAGGATTGTAAGAATATGCACCCCTACCGAGATGGCTATATGTTTTGTCAAAAGTGTTTTAGAGCCATAGAGGGCATTGAGCCGGCGTGCTAAGCGATGAAAGAGGTCTAAAAATTTGTACCTGCCTAAAAACTCGACCTTCTCGGATAAGAAAAGAGCCGCAAACCCTGTGATCCCCGCAAACGAGACAAAGAGGATCAAGAGTGCGAAGTCACTCTCAAAAGCATCAAAAAAGAGCAGGGTAGAGATGAAATTGAGCACCAAAAGACCGACCAGCCCGACGACTCGATCGACGAATATGCCGTAAAAGGCCTCTTTCTTGTCATACCCCTTTTGCGTCAGGTCGATGATACGCACCGCATCCCCGCCGATGCTACTCGGTAGGACTTGATTAAAGAAGCTCCCCTTGAAGTAGCTCTGCACGTAGTAAGAGACCCTCTCCGAGAAGTTGATAAGCTGCATGATAAGGCGCCAGCGGTAGGCCGCCAAAAAGGTGCTTCCCAGCTGAAAGAGAAGGGCGATGAGGATAAAGCCGCCATGAGATTTTGCAAGTATCTCGATAAGATTGGCAAAATCCACATATTGAAAGAGAAAATAAAACATCACAATAGTAATAAGGAGTTTTACAGCGTTTTTCATACGGCCCTAAAGTAGTAAATGTAGTGTGA
The DNA here is from genome assembly GCA_014764025.1 of Campylobacterota bacterium. Lineage (GTDB taxonomy): Bacteria > Campylobacterota > Campylobacteria > Campylobacterales > Sulfurimonadaceae > JACXUD01. The sequence goes on from JACXUD010000031.1 coordinate 4,333, forward strand.
TTTTAACGAAAAATAGATTAATTAATCTACTTTTGGATTTTTAACTCTGTAAATATAGAGCGTTTTCGTGCCGTTGATTCCGCGAGCGAATGTGAGCGACTCTAAAAGCTCGACATCTTTATAGAGCATCTGCAGCCGAATCTTTTCGGGATCACGCGTCAAAAAGAGTCCATCTTGAGGTTTGGCATCGCCTCGCCACATGTCGTATTGCGAAAAGCGGCTCTCTAGTCCGACATCCGCATAGGGATGATCTTTGAGATAGTAGGTCAGGTAGGCGGCTATCGTGAGGTGGTCTCCGTAAACGCGATCGCCTTCACGTAGATATTTTTGAAGCGCCTCTACGGACTCTTTGTTGCCGTACATCCTGTCTTGCACGATCTCTAGATTGGTTATAAAGAGGATGCGTCCGAGAATCGTAAAGAGCAGAGCCGTGATCAAAGAGACCTTAAAGAGCCGTTCAAGTTTGTAGGCGTGAAAGATATAGCCGCAGATGATCGCGGCGCTGATATATGCGGGAGCCGTATAGTTGAGCTCCATTCTCGTAAAGAGTGCTTTGTAGGTGAAAAAGAGAATAACGACAACACTAAAGAGCGAGAGGAAAAAGAGCCTGTTATCTTCATAAAAGAGTCTTTTTTTATAGAGATAATAGAATAAAACTCCCGCAAAAAGCGGCGAGAAGATGCCGAACTGCCCCGCAAAGAACTCTAATGCAAGGTTCGGGTATATCTCTGAAGATTTGGATGAGCCGTGTTCAAGTTGGAATGTAAAGCTGATCCAATCGTTTTGGTAGTTCCACCAAAGCATAGGCGATACGACTATTAAAGCGATGAGTGAAGCCAGATAGAAGCCTTTGGCTTGCAGAACTTCGCGTCTTTTTATAAGGATATAGATGAAAACAGCAAAAATAAAGAGTATGGCCGTGTATTTGCTCAGCATCATTAGCCCAAGCGAAAAGCCCGCAAAGATAAAGTCGCTCAAACTCCCTCTATGAAGTGCAAAGTAGCCGAAGTAGAGCGAAAGCGACCAAAAGAGTATCAGCGGCGAATCGGGCGTCGTGAGGATATAGCCTGCGTGAACCAAGATGATGCTGCTAAAAATAAGAAGGCTCTTTATAGCCACCTCTTCGTCAAATATCTCACATGCCAATTTAAAGATGATATAGCCGCTGAGTGTCATAGAGATAACATTGACCAATCTGACTCCCCACTCCGCTTCACTGATGAAGTTGCTTAGGGCTATAAAATAGGCTATCAAAGGTGCATGATCAAAGTATCCGCCTTGTAGATGATGGCTCCAGACCCAGTAGTAGGCCTCATCGCCGTGCAGAGGCAAAAAAGCGTTGTAGATGGCGCTAAAGAGGGCTAGGAGAAGTAAAATAATATAAGCTGATTTTTGCGGTCTCTGTTGAAGTTTGGCAAGCATTATTAATCTCTTTTATAAAAAATATTCGTAATTGTACTCTTTTGTCCTTGCGAAGCTATAAAATGAGGCTTTTTTAGAGCTGACATAATATTTTTGTGGTATTATAAGCCCAAAATATTTGTCAAGGTTTTTGGATGGATTTAGGTACGGTCATCGGTCTCGTATTAATTATGGGTCTTCTGCTAAGTGCGATGGTTATGGGGGTCGGTATCGGTCCGTATATCGACATCCCTTCGGTTTTGATCGTTATCGGCGGTAGTATCGGTGCTCTGATGGTATCGTTTAAACCCTCTCAGATGAAGAAGTTCACGGCAATCTTTATGATAGCCATCAAACCGCCCGAAGAGGATCTGCAAGAGCTTATCAAAAAACTTGTCGCTTTTTCGACAAAAGCCAGAAAAGACGGGATTCTATCGCTTGAATCCGAAGTCAATAATGAACCGAATCTCTTTTTGAAAAAAGGGCTCTCAATGGCCATCGACGGCAACGAACCCGATACGATCCGTGAGCTCTTGGAGATCGATATGGAGCAGACAAGCAGCCGTCACAAGGTGCACGCTTCGATCTTTAGCAGCTGGTCGGGGCTTGCAGGTGCGATGGGGATGATCGGAACTCTTATCGGTCTGGTGGCGATGCTTCTGAATATGGCCGACCCTTCCGCCATCGGTCCCTCTATGGCGGTTGCGCTCCTTACGACGATGTACGGTGCGATGATCGGTAATATCTTCGGTGGACCGATCGCTTCTATCCTTAATCTCCGCAACGACGATGAAACGCTGGTTAAAGAGATGATCTTGGCAGGAATTATGTCAATTCAAGCGGGAGACGCTCCACGTGTTTTAGAGGCAAAGCTTCTTGCCTATCTAGCTCCGGCGGATCGTGTGAGCCAGTTTGAATAATGGGTAAAAAGAAGTGTCCTGACTGTCCCCAATGTATGCCTGAGTGGCTTGCGGCATTCGGGGACTTGATGTCCCTGCTGCTCTGCTTCTTCGTTTTGCTTCTCTCTATGTCGAGCATGGATGCCAAAAAGATCTCAGAAGCGATCGGTTCGCTTTCGGGGGCTATGAGTGTTTTAGAGGGTGGTACAAAGACCGAAATATCCGAACGTCGTATTCAAGAGTCAACTCCTATCGAATCTCAGGATGAGACCTCCGAGACGGTCAATCAGGTAACTCAAGCCGTCATCGACGCAAATGAGATGATGGAGAAGGGACACGGACCGTCCATTACGATGGAAGAGGCGGAAGAGGGGTTTGTTATCGAACTGCCCGCTTCGCTTCTGTTTAAAGCGGGAAGTGCAAAGATAGAAAACGATGATGCACTCTTGTTTCTTAAACGTGTCGCATTGATCATCGAAGAGCTGCCTAAGGATCTGGAGGTAAGCGTCAAAGGTCACACAGACAACACCTCTCCGGGCAAAAACAGCCCTTTTAGGGATAATTGGGAGCTCTCAAGCGCACGTGCCATCTCTGTTTTGCAGGAGCTTCTGCTTGACGGCGTCGATCCGCATCGTATCAGTGCGGCCGGGTATGCAGAATTTAGCCCAAAATCGACCAACGCCACTGAAGCGGGACGCGAAAAGAATCGCCGTGTGGAGCTTCACTTCTACGGTAAAAAGAGCGAAAAAGAGGCGAGTGCAAAGCAGTCTATCTTAGATAAAGCGCCTTCGGTTCAATGAAAAAAATCATCATTTTAGTGTTGGTTGCGGTTATGCAGCTCTATGCAGAGGCTGTTACTATCCCAGCGATGAGCTTTAATTTAACATCTCCGGATTCGCCGCAGCAGCTTGTCAGTTCGCTTAACGTACTCGTCGTTCTAACACTTCTTTTCTTAGCGCCGAGTTTAGTGCTTGTCATGACGACATTCACGCGCTTTGTCATCGTTTTTGGTTTTTTGCGCCAAGCTCTTGGAACGCAGCAGGTACCGCCTACACAGCTTCTTGTCACACTTGCCATGATACTCACCTTCTTTGTAATGGAACCGATCGGCACAGAGGCCTATAACAAAGGTATCAAACCCTACATTGAAGAGAAGATAGGGTATGAAGAGGCGTTTGAGAAGACGACGCTACCCTTTAAAAACTTCATGATCAGAAACACCCGCGAGAAGGATCTAGCACTCTTCTTGCGCATCCGTAAGATGGAAAATCCTGCTACCGTAGCCGATGTACCGCTCTCGATCGTTATACCTGCCTTTATTATCAGCGAGCTTAAGACCGCTTTTGAGATAGGCTTCTTGCTCTTCTTGCCGTTTTTGGTCATCGATATGGTCGTGGCCTCTATCTTGATGTCGATGGGTATGATGATGCTCCCGCCCGTTATGATCTCACTCCCCTTTAAGATACTCATCTTCGTGCTTATTGACGGCTGGAATCTGCTTGTGGGCAACCTGATCGCATCGATTAAATAGGAGAAGTTTTGAATTGTAAACATTTTGGAGAGTGCGGTGCTTGTGTCGTTTATGAGGGGGGATACGAAGCCCAGCTTTCACTGAAGGTAGAGACGAACAAAGAGAGATTTGCAGATTTTTATGCAAAACCTATCAAGGTATTCAGATCACTAGAGTCACACTACCGCTCGCGAAGCGAATATAAGATTTGGCATGTGAGTGACAACACTATCTTCTACGCAATGAGCAACAAAGAGAAGAACGGAAGCATATTTGTCGAGGAGTGCCCTCAGGTCAATACGCATATCTCACTCTTGATGCCAACACTTCTTCGAGCCATCCAAGAGGCTCAAATCGGACACAAACTTTTCGGTATCGACTTTTTAAGTTCGGCCGATGGCGATATGGTCGTCTCTCTTTTGTATCATAAAAGGGTCGGTATCGAGCTTTTTGAGACGATTAAAGAGATCGCAAAGCGTCTGAATATCTCTATCATTGCACGCTCAAGAGGGCAAAAAGAGACGGCAGGCAAAGATTATGTGATCGAGAAGCTGAATATTCAAGGACGCCAATACCGTTTTAAATATATAGAGAACAGCTTTACACAGCCAAACCACAGCGTAAACGAGCAGATGATCGGCTGGGCGCTTGAAGAGCTAAATTCGTGCGGCGGCGATCTATTAGAGCTCTACTGCGGAGCGGGTAACTTTACCATTCCTTTTGCATCAAAATTCAATAAGATTCTTGCAACCGAGATCTCTAAATCCTCAATCGCTGCGGCACAAGAGAATATGAGGCTCAACGGTGTGGAGAATATCGAATTCGTACGCATGAGTGTCGAGGAGTTTGTGAGTGCTCTTGAGGGTGAGAGGGTCTATAACCGCATGAAGCACATCCGATTAGAAGATTATAGACTTAAAACGATCTTCGTCGATCCGCCGCGTTCGGGCATGGATGAGGCTAGCTGCAACTTTGCCTCCGGATTCGATGATATTCTCTATATCTCATGCAATCCCGTTACGCTCTACAGAGACCTTGAGATACTGACAAAAACGCATGAGGTCGTCTCGATGGCGCTTTTTGATCAATTCCCATATACCCATCATGCAGAGATGGGTGCACGACTACGAAGGAGAGAGAGATGAAAAGAGCCGTTTATTTGGCGATGCTACTTTGCAGCGTGGCGTTTGCCGATGAACTTGAACGTGTCGAGTCTATTGTGAGCGATATTACAAAATTGCGTCAGGAGAGCGAGGCGTGTAAAAAGCGTTTGAACGAATATGAGACGAATGCTAATCCGATTACGGCATGTGAAAAGAGCGAGGGTGAATTGAATCTTTGTCGCCGTACACTTGATGATGAGCGTCAAAAAAACAGGATACTGCTCGGTGAGATCGAAAACAGCGGCAACAACTCGAACGAGACCTCTAAATTGATAGAAAAGATCAATGGTTTGGAAAGTCAAATTAAAATATACGAAAATGAGCTTTTATTAAAAGATATGAAGATTGAAAATCTAGAAAAAAGAGCGGCTATAGTCCAAAAAAATCTAGAAGAGATGGAAAAAAAGCTTGATAAATCAAATGAACTGCCGCAACTTGCTATGAAAGAGGAGTTTCAAGAGGAACCAAAAGAGATAGAGTTTGAAGCTGCGACATTCAGGCTTTTGCGTTCAAGCGATATACTAGACGATTACAAGGGAAAAATAGTCGATCGTTGGGAAGAGAAGAGAACCTTTACGGCTTCGGTGAAAAAAGGGGAGATGATCAAGATCGGCGGTTATTTTGTTGATAGAAAGTGGCAAAGAGCCAAAGAGAACCTTTGGGTCAAAGCGGAGGATGCGGCTCAAAGGTGAGCCGCAGCGGCAATTATTCGCCGCCCCAAGGCATATTTTCACCTTTCCATCCGAACATGAAACCCTCTTCAAGATTGTATGCCGTGATTCCCTCTTTTGAGAGTATATCGGCTGCCGCTTTTGAACGCGGACCGCTTCTGCACACAAGGATGACGCTCTGCGCACCTTGGAGCTTCATCGCCTCCATTACCTCTTTTACAAAGTTTTTGTTAAACACCTCTTTAGCATTATAGAGTTTTTGGGTGGCAACGTGATCTTTTACCTTCGAGCTCTTGATCTCGTAATTGGCGCTTTTAACGCGTGTCTCAACCGACTTTGGCTCATACGTCCACTCGTATACGGGGATATTGATAAACCCCTCTCCGTGTCCCGTGTAGATGAACTCAAGCGTCGTTCTTACATCGACGATGATCGCTTTGCCCTCTTTTTGCATCTGTTGAGCCTCTTGAGGTGTTAGATCGGCCTCATAAGCACTTAAACTCAAAGATAAGAAAAAAAGGGTGCATAAAGCTTTGAAAATTCTCATATTTATTTTCTCCTAAATTTAAATGAGGCGTATTATATAGAGGCTAAGTTAAGCTTGCTTGAAAGATGCTATAATCACGAAAATTTTTTGGGCAACATAATGAAAAAGATATTGATAATAAGCGACGGCGAGACTTCTAGAAGGTTTATTCAGCGTGTGATCGAGACCTATACGAGCGAGAATATCTACTATGTGGTGGAGACAAAAGCTTATGAGTATGAGGATGTCAACCCCACTCGATTCAAATTTTATGAATTCGATCCGACCAGTTTTTATAAACTCGCCAATCTCTTGAAGATGGAGTTCGTTCAAGCCGTCATTATCATGGATAATCCTCAAGATGTCGAAAATACGCTTAAAAATATTCGGCATGTGAAAAAGCAGCTCAGAACGATCGTCTTGGATAGATGGGATATGAACAACGATGACCCGAATACGATCTTCGTTAATACAAACGATATCCTCTCATCTAGATTTCTCAACTACCTCCCAAATGTCCCCGTCATTGCCCAAAACGTAGGGATAGGCGAGGGCGAGATCATGGAGGTACTCGTTCCCTTTGGAAGTTCGTTCGTCTATCGTCATATCGGTGTTATAGAGCAGAAGAACTGGAGGATCGTGGCGATCTATAGAAACAGACAGCTTCTGATGCCCTCACGCCGTAGGATGATCCAGCCAAACGATACGCTCTTACTAGTTGGAGACCCGATCGTTCTCAAATCGGTCTATCGCTCTATCAAGCGTGAACTCGGGCAGTTTCCGGAGCCTTTTGGAACCAATCTCTATCTCTATATAGACATGAACATGGTCAATCTTGTAACGATCAAAGAGCTTGTCCGCCGCGCCGTCTTCGCACATAAAAAATTCAAACACGATCTCATTATCAAAGTGGTCAATCCAAACGACTTGGACGTCATCGCCTATGTGAAGGAGTTTCGAAACGACAACGTGATCATTGACATCGAATATGAGAACAGAGCGCTTGAAGAGAGATTTTACGAGGATATAAAAAACTATCACGTGGGTCTTGTGATCGTCTCCAAAGAGATGTTTAAAAACCAAAAGATGCGACAGATGCTCTATGAAGCCCATGTTCCCGTACTCAAAATCTCCGACAAATCATTCTCGGCACTCAAAGATGCCGTTTTGATACTAAGCGACAATCGTGATTTCGAGAAGGTATCTACGACGATCTTCGATATTTCCGAACAGCTTGGCTACAACATCGAGCTATTCAACTATCTCAATGAGCATCAAGACGAAAAAGAGCAGGTGATAGAGCACTTTTATAATCTAGGAACGATATTCTCAAAATCGATCAAGGTAATCAAAGAGCATGAAAACCCTATAAGGACTCTGAAGCAAAAGGATAATTTCATTCAAATCCTCCCTTTTACGCAGAAGATCACGGGAGGAACATTCTCTTCGTTTTTTTCGACGGACAGCGAGCGTCACTACTATAAATTGGATGAGTATCACCAGATATTTATTCCCGTACAGCTCTGATTTATCCAATTTTTACACTTTTTTAAGTATTATATTTACTTTTAAAATCAATTAGTTTCGGATACTCAATGAAAGTAAATATATCTCTCAAAAAAGTGGTCGATGAGTCGTATGAGATTCTTATCGACACCCTTCCAAAAATCCATTTCGACACAAAAGTAGCCATTGTAACAAACCCAAAAGTGGCAGGGCTTCATCTTGGATATCTCCTCTCAAAGATCACTGCCAAAGAGCTCTATATCATCACGATTCCCGATGGCGAAGAGTATAAAAACCAGCAAAGCATAGATACGATTTTAGAGTCCCTCTTCATTCACCGCTTTAACCGTAAATCACTTCTTATCGCCTTTGGCGGGGGTGTCATAGGCGATATGACGGGGTATGTCTCAAGCATCTATCAGCGCGGTATCGACTTTATTCAGATTCCTACTACGCTGCTTTCGCAAGTCGATGCAAGCGTAGGCGGCAAGACGGGAATGAACAATGGTTTTGGCAAGAATCTTATAGGTGCATTTCACCAGCCTAAAGCGGTCTATATCGATCCTTACTTCCTCAAAACGCTTCATAGACGCGAATTCGGTGCCGGCGTTGCGGAGATAGTAAAGATGGCGGTCACCTTCAACAAAGAGTTCTTCGAGTATCTTCAAAGTGCCGATCTTCACAACCCTGAAATTTTAAAAGAGGTCATCAAACAGGCGGTGCAGACCAAAGCGGACGTGGTGAGCAAAGATGAGAAAGAGCACGGTTTGCGTGCGGCTCTGAACTACGGTCATACGTTTGGGCATGTGATCGAGAATGAGACGAACTATACGGGCTATCTGCACGGAGAAGCCGTTGCTATAGGAATGATCATGGCCAATAGGCTTGCTTTGAAAATGGGGTTGTTAAGTGACACGGAGGTAGATGCAGTTCGATCTCTGCTTCAAAAGTATGCATTGCCTACGCACTATACCATCAAAGATGTCGATGCGTTTTATGAGGCCTTCTTTTTAGATAAAAAAAGCAGTGATGCCAAGATCACTTTTATACTGCCAAACGGCATAGGTGACGTATTGATCACGGATAGTGTCGATAAATCGGTAGTCTTAGAGATACTACAAGAGTTCGGTGGGGCATAATGCAGCTTTTTAACGCACTTCTTCTTCTCCTGCTCTTTAGCTTTTCACATGCCGAAGATATGAATACGACCCTTGCGGAGCTCAATGCGACGCAAGAGATTCTCATCGATCCAAAACTAAGAGAGCAAAAGATCCTAGAGTATCAAAAAGAGCTAAACTCTTTAGAGGGTCAAATATCCAAAGAGAAGGTATGGATGAAGAGTTATGCCTCTTACATCACATCCTTGGAGGTCAAAGAGAGCCTTGAAAATATCAAAAAGAGGATAGTTGATCTAAGAGCCCAACGAAGATTGAGCGATGCGCAGCACGAAGAGCTGGCTATACTGCTCTCAAAAGAGCTTGTGCTCAAATCGCAGATGGAGATGCTGAGCAAGACTGAGGTCTCTCCTTTTGCCAGTTTACTGACCCCTCCGCACCTTGAAGAGTCGCATTCGATCACAAACCCATTTGAGATATTGACGGGTATTTCGCTTTTAAAGACCTATAATGCCGATTTCAAAGAGTATCTGCAGCGTAAAGATGAGCTCACGCAGCTGATCGATCTGATAAAGCAAGAAAACGCCATCTATAGCGATATGCTGCTGCTTGAGAATAATGAGACGCTTCAAAAAGAGGCGGATTTCAAGACAAAGCAGCTAGAGCGCTTCGAGCGTGCATTGGACACTATTACGGTCAGTGCCGACGTGCATCAAAAACGACTTGAGGTGATTGAGCTCAATATCAACAAAGATATTACGACACAGCTCTACAAACTTGCCAATATCAGCATTATCGTTATGGTCATTTTTGTCTTTTTCTTCCTCATCAAGATTGTCGTCAAGAAATATATTACCGATCATGAACGATTCTATATGGCGAATAAGATGATCACCTTTGCCAATGTCACGATCATTATCATCGTCTTGTTCTTTAGCTACATCGAAAATGCCAGCTATCTAGTCACCATCTTAGGGTTCGCATCGGCGGGTATAGCTATTGCGATGAAGGATTGGTTCATGAGTATCTTGGGATGGCTCGTGATCGTTCTTGGCGGCAGTATTCACGTCGGGGATAGAATTAAAGTGACCATGGACGGAGTGGAGTATGTCGGCGATATCATGGATATCTCGCTGCTGCGTATGACGCTTTTTGAGGATGTGACACTTACGACCTATATGGCGAATCGCCGTGCAGGGCGTATCATATTCATCCCGAACAACTATGTCTTTACACGAATGATCGCAAACTATTCGCACGCTTCGCTCAAGAC
>JACXUD010000177.1 GCA_014764025.1 Campylobacterota bacterium
TTAGGGATTTTTAAAAGGAGTGGCTCCGAATACTGGATTCGAACCAGTGGCCAAGTGATTAACAGTCACCTACTCTACCGCTGAGCTAATTCGGAATATGAACAAAAGATGGTGTCAAGGGGGGGACTTGAACCCCCGACCCCCGGCTTATGAGACCAGTGCTCTAACCAGCTGAGCTACCGTGACATCTTTTTGTGAGGATGGAATTATAATTGGTTAAAGCTTTTATTTTCCTTATCAAATATATTTTTTTCTAAATTGGATTTTTTTCTCTTTTCTCGTAAAGAAAAATTTAAATAGAGGCTATAATAGTCTTATGAAATTAGCTGGCAAAATTCTTTTTTTTAACGAAAACGAGGGTAGGGGTATTCTCATCACGGCTTCTAAGAAGAAGCTCAATTTTTTTGTGCAAGAGTGGGACGACTTCGATGTCATGCCTTCATTGGGACTGGAGGTCTTTTACGATGAAGAGCATGGCCAAGCTACAAAAATAATCTCTAAGAGTACCTATGAGTCTGAAGCAATGCCATCGGACGAGAGTTTGGCATGTGAAGATGTCTATGAAGCGTTGAGCGAGCCGCACCCCTCCGAGCAGATAGTCGAAGAGCACTGCGAGAATCAGCTGCAGCAGCTACGTGAGGATATCATCCAAGAGGTCGTTCCCGATGACGTCGTTATCTTTCCCGAGGAGAAGCTAGAAGAGGAACAAGCACTCAATAGCTTTGATGACGATGAGTCTGTCGTCGATCTTCCTGAAGATGTCGTCGTCTTTCCCGATGAAGAGGAGGACGAAGAGGCAGAAGAAGAGGTCGAAGAGGCGAGTCAGATAGAGGAGATCGTGGAAGAAGAGGAGATAGCGGAGCGTGAAGAGAGTATAACGCTCTCTTATAGCCTCTCTACGGCAGTCGCGAACTATTTCAACAATATCAAAAAGCATATTCAGACACGCCAAGCCTATAAAAAAGTGACCGGAAGGCTTGACTATCTGATAGCGCGCCGTTTTATATGGACCACCTATAATAACCTAAGCGAGATCGATCTGCATATCGTGACGCCAAAGATCAAGATGCTGGCAGATGATTTGAAGATCATGGGCCGGGTCTATGATGATTTCAACAATAAAGCCAAAAATCCGTCACTGGCCTTTGCAGAGGTCTTCTTGGCGTGTCAGGCCGAATATAACAAGATCAGAGAGGGGGCCGAAAAGGTTCAAGAGAAGCTCAATACGCTGCGAACGAACGAGCAGATGATCCATACGAAACTGCGCGTTAAAAAAGAGGAGCTTGATAAGAATATCAAAAGCGATGAGTTTGAGCTGCTTAAACATGAGTTTAAATCGCTCAACGGCGCTTATGTGGATGTTGTTCATATGATGGCAGAGCTTGACGAGCGCTATAAACATGATTTAGAGCTTTTGCATAACTTTGAAGAGGAGTATAGAAGCGATTTTTATAAGATTTTTGCCGAAGAGACACGTAAATACCGTGCTTCTCTTATAGAGATACTCAGTGCCCAAGCGTTCATATTCGACGCTCAGTTATGGCAGCAGGCAAAAGCTTCCAAATCGGTTAAGGCCTATTTTAAACGTTCTGCCATTGTCGGAGAGCTCAACACAAAGACATACCTCAAATACTATCTAGATAGTCTCGACTCTACAAAAGCGGGTGATGAAGCGAAAAAACTCTTTGAACTCTATGAGTATCTTATCGCAACGCACAAAGAGTATATCATGGTTATGGCCTCTGATGCCCAGGATGTAATGGAGTATGAGGGTGCCATTAAAAGAGCGGACAAGACATATCATGTGAAGAGCTTTATTGACGAAAAAGCGGCGATCAAGTGGGCGATCAACAATACCGTAAAGGTTTTGGTCCTTGAAGAGCAGCTCAGAAATACCAATGCAGGGCGCTTTTTAGAGGTCTATTACAACAACGTGCTTGTCAAGCCGAAGATCGTTTTGATTGGAAACAAACCAAAATTGAGTGAAAATCTGACTATCAACAAGCTGCTGATGCAAAATAGCTCCCCAAAAGTGGTTGCCGAAAGCGTGAAATCGGTTTTAGATGAGAAGTGATATTCATATGCCAAAAGAGCCTTTTAGCCTTTTTATACAAATACCTTTAGTTTAAATAGTAAATAAAGTTTAGTCTTAGTGACTAAGATCTTTGATTTTATTTACCTTTTTTTTGTAGTATTGCATTCGCAAAAAGAAATCTTATAAGGAGAAACGTTATGAATTTTCAACCATTAGGCAAAAGGGTTTTAGTGAGTCGTTTAGATGAAGAGAGCGTGACAAGCACGGGAATCATCATCCCTGATAATGCAAAAGAGAAGCCATCGCGTGGTGAAGTTGTCGCAGTCAGCTCGGAAGTGAGCGATGTGGCATGTGGAAATACGGTCGTATTTGGCAAATATGCCGGCAATGAGATCTCTTTAGAGGGTAAAAAGTATTTAGTGCTTAACGTAGAAGATATTTTCGGAATCATTAAATAAGGAGTGAACAATGGCAAAAGAGATTATTTTTTCAGATAAAGCAAGAAATTCTTTGGCACTCGGCGTTGCAAAACTGACTGATGCGGTAAAAGTGACGATGGGGCCGCGCGGTCGAAACGTGCTTATTCAAAAAAGCTACGGTGCTCCGACCATTACAAAAGACGGTGTAAGTGTTGCACGTGAGATCGAGCTCAAAGACAGATTAGAAAATATGGGAGCTCAACTTGTAAAAGAGGTTGCTTCAAATACTGCCGATGAAGCGGGTGACGGTACGACGACGGCTACGGTTTTAGCAAACGCGATCTTCTCTGAAGGTCTTCGCAACATCACGGCAGGTGCAAACCCTGTTGAAGTAAAACGCGGTATGGATAAAGCGTGTGAAGAGATATTAAAACACCTTAAAGCATCAAGCAAAGCGATTGCCGGCAAAAAAGATATCGCTCAAGTCGCTACGATCTCTGCAAACTCTGATGAGATGATCGGAAACATGATCGCCGAAGCGATGGAAAAAGTGGGACAAGACGGCGTTATCACTGTTGAAGAGGCAAAAGGGATCAACGACGAACTAGACGTGGTCGAGGGTATGCAGTTTGACCGTGGATACTTAAGCCCATACTTTATCACGAATGCAGAGAAGATGATCGCAGAGATCGAAAATCCGTGGATTCTGCTTTGTGACCACAAAATCACAAGCCTCAAAGATATGCTTCCTGTACTAGAACAGGTACAAAAGACGGGTCGCCCGCTACTCATCATTGCCGAGGATGTAGAGGGTGAAGCACTTTCAACGTTGGTTGTGAACAAACTTCGCGGCGTGCTCAATATCTCTGCCGTAAAAGCTCCGGGCTTTGGCGATAGACGTAAAGCGATGCTTCAAGATATCGCGATCCTTACACGCAGTACGGTCATCTCTGAAGAGACGGGTCACACGCTCTCAGGTGCGAACATCCAGATGCTCGGTCAAGCCGGCCGCGTAGTGATCGATAAAGACAACACGGTCATCGTAAACGGTGCGGGCGATGAGGCGAGTGTAAAAGCAAGAATTGCAGAGATCAAAGTACAGATCGATGCGACTTCAAGCGAGTACGACAAAGAGAAGCTTCAAGAGCGTCTTGCAAAACTCAGCGGCGGTGTAGCGGTCATCAAAGTGGGCGCTTCGACAGAGACTGAGATGAAAGAGAAGAAAGACCGTGTCGATGATGC
>JACXUD010000178.1 GCA_014764025.1 Campylobacterota bacterium
AAGTCAAGGCGACGCGAAGAGCCATAGCTAAAGCTACGGCAATGAGCGGCAACGATGAGGGAGGAAAAATCTCCAAAGCCCTTCGGGAAGGGCAATTTTCACTCTCTTTAGGCGTCGGGTCTTTTCCTCTTAGCTTTGGCTAGGAGGTGCAAGCCCCTCCTATAAATAGAGTAAAAATTGCTCCTTCTAAAATCGCACGTAGGGTTTTTAGAGGTGCCCTTTATATACTCCGTATCATAGCATGAAGTTATTACATGGATATCTCACATGCCAATAAGGTATTCAAACGGCGCCGATAGCATTTAAGAGATAGAACCAAGCAATCAGGATAAGCGGCCCTAGCACCCCCGCACCTATCCCCAAGATCAAAAACTCCTTTGAAGCGATCTTGTTGCTTGCATAGACGATGGCATTGGGCGGTGTGGAGACCGGCAGACTCCCAGCGTATCTTGCAGATATCGTCGGCGTCGATGATTCCAAAGAGGGTGAAACCGATGATAGGTATGAGCGAGACGACCGTTGTGGGGATATGATGTAGAGGCGCGCTCAGCCAAAGCAGAAGCGTCAAAGAGAAGAGCAAGATGGTGATCGCCTTTTTCCAGCTTGGAATAGTCGGTATCTTCGTGAAGTTTTTCGTCGAGTCGTCAAAATGGCTGATCTCTTGCAATGCGCTTAGGTCGATGCACTCTTGGTTTGAGGGGTAGAGCTTAAGTACAAGAAGGCGAAGCAGCAGCGCAAGAAGAAGAGCCGGGGGCAGGGCATAGCCGATCCAGCCCAAAAACGAGGGTGCACTCTCGCCCAAGATACCCACGGCAATGGCGTTTGGAGGGGTTGCAATAATGGTTGCCATTCCGCCGAGATTGGCGCCGATGAGCACGCTGAGCAGTATCGCTTTGCCAAAGGGGTTTGTTGGGTGTGGGCCTGCTAGAAGCGGTGTGAGGATCCCCATCATCATCGCCGCAGTCGCAGTATTGGAGATGAACATCGAGAGGGTGAATGTGATGGCGATTACGCCGCTGATGATGTTATGAGGTTTAGTACCTACTAAAAAGAGGACGCGTTTTGCCACCCAGATATCGAGTTTTGTCTTTGATGCGGCGCTTGCCATGATAAAACCGGCCAAAAAGAGAAACAGAGGAGGCGAAGACCAAGATTGAAGATAGAGCTGCCAGTCGTGCGAGGGGTTTTGAAAATCAAAGTCGTCAAAACCAAGCAAAACGATCTCGAGCGCCATCACCAAAAGCGAGACGGCAAAGGCCGGTATCGCTTCGCTTATCCAAAGTCCTGCGGCAAAGAGGAGTTTAAAGAGAGTGACTCTTGCATCGTGTTCGATATCGTAGGAGGGAAGAAACGAAAGCGCAAATGCAACAATAGATGAGAGCACAAAGGCGCTTAGTGCATATCAATGCGAGGTTTGTGCGAGTTCATCAAAGAAGGTGCGCAGATATCTGCGGGTATCTAGCATAAGGCTCTCCTTGTCTGCATGTGAATCACACCTGCTCTAAGCGGCGTATCTCTTGGGCAGAGACCCTTACCTCTTCGGCGAGCCTGCCGCCGAGCTCGAAGAGCAGAGCCGTCGAGAGCTCCTCTTTTTCGTGCAGATCGAGCTCTAGCATCTTGGCATGTGAAAGCTCTAAGACTATGAGCTCCTGCGTGGCGATGGCGGTGGCGCTTCTGGGCCCCGGAGAGAGGAAAGAGACCTCGCCGAAGTAGGTCCCCGATACATATTTGGCAAAGCGTTTGTATTCGGTGAGTGAAGTGTAGAGGCGTATCTCTGCGGCTCCTTGCATCAAGATATAGAGCGACTCTGCGTGATCGCCTTGGTGAAAGATCACCTCGCCTTGGTGAAAGTGGTGCTCTACGGCGAGTTTGCGGATAATCTCGACGGTGCTCAGCGACATGTTGCGGCAGAGCGAATTGGCCTCTAGGTGGATATAGTTCGTCGTATCGCTGTGGCTGATGCCATGGGCCTCTAAAAGGCGGTTCTCCGCATACTCAAAGGCGGTGTCGCTGTCAACGAATGTGCGTATTCTCATACTGTGGGCTTTATCGATTCGCTCAAGCGCCTTATTGATCTTTTTTCCCATGCCAAGCTCTTTGTGCATATGGCAAAGCAGTAACTCGCCCCCTTTTGCCTTGATGCGCGAAGCGATCTGCAAAAGCAGAATAACGCCGGATATATCGATGTACTGTACGCGTAAAAAGTTAAGGATGAGTATCCTGCCCGCATCGATATGCACTTCGGACTCCTCGAGCAGCTTATCGGCAGTCGCAAAAAAGATGTTTCCGCGAAGCTCATACATCACGATCATATCCCCTTTTTGCGAGAGAAGCTCGCGCTCTTCCTCTGTGCGTACGGCCAAAGAGCGTCGATGCAGACCGTCTCTGCTGGTGTGTACGAGCGGAGAGTGTATCTGGATGCGAAAGAAGAGGATCATCGAGATAAGGATGCCTACACCCACCGCCGTTACGAGGTCTATGGAGATGGTCACGCCAAAGACCACGAGCGCTACAAGCCCGTCAAGCAGGCTCTTTTTGTAGCGCAGCCAATAGAGCATGTTGAAGTTGATCATCCCATACCCGACATAGGCGATAACCGCACTCAGCACCGCGATAGGGAGGTATCTTCCCATATCACCCAAATAGACCACCAGCAACAGAAGCAAGAGACCCGTAAAGAGGGCACTATAGACCCTGCCGCCGCTTTGCAGGTTCACAAGCGTCGCCCCTTTCGTACCGCCCCCGCCGAGTGCTCCGAAGAGACCGACTAAAATATGCGCGCTTCCTTGTGCGATAAGCTCCTTTTTGGAGCTGTGTTTGAGGTTCGTCTGCGAGTCGGCTACGATGGCGGTGACAAGTGTGTCCATAGAGGCCAGCAGCGTGATGGCCAGAGCCGTCGAAGCGATGGCGAGGATATCAAGCGATTTAAGGGCATCCAAAGAGATATGAAACTGTGCGAAATGGAGTGACGGAAGTTCGCCGACGACCCAAGAGGCGTAGCGTGCATGAGTATAGAGCGTGTCAATGATGAGGTAGAGCCCGATGCCGGCAATAAAGCCGATAAGGATCGGGGAGATGCGCTTGCAGAGTTTGGAGCTGATGATAATAGTTAAAAGCGTAAGTGCGAATATAAGCAGCGGAATCGACGCTATAGAGATATCGGCGATCTCTCCAAAAGGCTCCAAAAGGCTTGCCAACTGCGATTTGATCATCAAGAAACCGATGGCGCTTATCTGTCCTACGACGACGGGGTAGGGGATATATTTGACCAGTTCGGTTCCGCCGAGCAGCGAGAAGATAATCTGAAAGAGACCGCTCATGATGATGAGCAGGCTCAGAATAAAGAGAAGCTCTGCCGAGGTGTAGTTCTGCTGCGAAAGAAGGGCGAAATAGCTAAGAAGCAGCATCGTTACCGGGCCGTTTGGCGCGCTTATCATTCCAACCGTCGCGCGGCTGAGCCCCGAGACGAACGAGAGGATTATTGCACCCAGTATGCCGGCAAAGGCTCCCACGGCGCTGGGCTGGCCTAAAAGGGTAAAGAGAACGATGCCAAGTCCCATCGATTGGGGCAGTACGACCGCACTCGCAGTGAGTGCACCGAGGATATCGCTTAAGATGGAGCGCAGAGCTGATGGCATGTGAAAAGAGTCTTAAGAGAGTTCGGTCGCTCGCTTATAGGCGGACTCTATGGC
>JACXUD010000032.1 GCA_014764025.1 Campylobacterota bacterium
CCATCACGGTGCGGCGGAAGAAGCGCTCTTGCACCCTCTTCGATGGCGCTCTCGACCCAGCCCATAGCACGCTCGGCCGCTTCGTCGTTGATGAGCGGCCCCATAAAGGTCTCATCCTCATACGGCGAGCCGACTTTGAGTTTTTTTGTCTCCTCTGCCATTGCATTTGCGAAATCTTCATAAATTGCTTCATGCACATAGATACGCTGCAAGCTGATGCAGACTTGGCCTGAGTTCACGAACGCTCCCAAAGCACAGCGAGCCGCGGCATGTGAAAGATCGGCACTCTTGTCGATGAACGTAGCCGCATTGCCGCCAAGCTCAAGGCCTACCTTTTTAATCCCTGCACTTTTGGTGATGATATTGCCGACCGGCACACTTCCCGTAAAACTCACCACACGCGGGATATCGCTTGTGACAAGCGTGCTCCCCACTTCGGCATCGCCGTAAACCAGGCTGAGCGCATCAGGGACGGCATGTGAAGATTCAACAAAGAGCTTTGCAAATTTGTAAGCGGTAAGCGGCGCTTCGGGTGTCGGTTTAAGCACAACCGCATTGCCCGCCACAAGAGCAGGGGCTAGTTTGTGCGCGACAAGATTAAGCGGAAAGTTAAACGGGGTGATCGCCGCAACGACACCCACGGGTTCGCGCTTGAAGAATGCCGTCGTCTTTTTGCCGCTGCTCATCGCGTCAGTATTGATGGTCTCGCCGTGCATCGTTCGCATAGTATCGGCTGCGAGTGTTACCGTCTCGATAGCACGATCGACCTCAATACGAGCATAGGTGATCGGTTTGCCCACCTCATCGGTGATGGTGCGCGCGATATCCTCTTTATTCTCTTTGAGTTTAGAAGCGACATCCAACATCCATGCGCAGCGCTGGGCAAGGGTCGATTTTTTCGCCGCTTTTGCCGCATTTTGCGCGATCTCGAGCGCTTTAATGGTATCTGCGGCGTTGCAGATCGGAGCGAGTGATACGACCTCACCGCTATATGGGCTGATTCGTTCGCTCAATTTCTCTTTTGTAGCCTCGATCGAGCCGAAAAATATCTTTGCTTGCATTGCTTCTCCAATCAAAAATTGTCGTTTGAAGAATTATAACATCTGAAGTTTTGGAAGTTCTGAAAAGTGCAAATAGGAGAATTGTTTAAGAGAGCGAGATGCTCTCTTTAAAGATTGATTTACTCTGCTGCCGGTGTAGCAGCGGTCGTTGCAGCAGTAATTGCCGTATTCGCCGAAGTTTGAATCGTTGTTGAAGCACCTTGCATATATGTATTAAGCCCGGCGATTAGACCCACACCCACGATTACCAATAGTAGTGCTACAAGCACACCGCTCATCCCTCTGTTTGACTTAAGACGATTTAAGAACCCTTTTACCATGTTTTCCCCTTTAGTTTGTGATAAATCTGTGATAATTGTATCACTTTTTTTTATAATATGCAAATTAGATTCACTTAGACTTTCTATTACTTTTCATTATAATTTTTTTGTATATCGTTGTGAAATCCAGAGCTCTTCTTCTACTTTCACACACTCGTTGTAGCAATCCTCGCTGATATGCAGCCATGTTTTGCCATCTACTTCTTGGAGTTTTGCGACCTTGAATCTATGCCCTTTGCCCCAAACATTCATGCGTTTGCCCTCTTGCGGGGCATCGCGCAAGAATATCTTCTGCGCACTCACTTCATACATGGCATCATCGGCTGAGGATGGTGTGGGCTCCGCCATTTGAGCTCTATCCTCAGTTACTTCATTGCTGCTCTCTTGCATATCTACGGGAATTTTTTGCTCATCCTCCAGCTCAATTTGAGTGATATGAATCTCATCGCTTTTGTTTGCATCTCTATTTGGGATCTCTATCGCTATAGGCTTGCTCTCTATCAATTCGCTGCTCTTTGAAGCGTTGTTATCCAAAATTGTTTGATGCAATGAGATCGAATCCTCTTTGAACTCTTTGTAGAACTCCGTGTCGTTGATCTCTTTGTTGGCATCTACGATCTCAGGAACCAAGAAAAAAAGCAGGTCATTCTCGCGAAAGCCTTTTTGTCGGCTTGTAAAGATCTCACCCAGCCAAGGGATATCGCCTAAAAGCGGGACTTTTGACTCATACTCATACTCTTCGCTGTGCAGCCTTCCGCCAAGGGCGATGACCTGGTTCGATTTAGCCACGATGTCCGTATCGATGTTTTTGCTGATAAACGAAGGCACCACGGTGTACTCTCCAAGCTGCACGTCATGTTCATGATTGCTGTCAAACTCGCTGTCTTTTATGGTCACGTCTATGTGCATGTAGTCGGGTTTCTCCATGAACTTCGTCTGCAACGTGAGTCGCAGACCGTACTCTTTTTGTTCCAGCTGAATGGTCGGCAGTGCCCCCAACGTCTGCGTCAGCCCGACGGGGATATAGACCTCTCCGCCCACATGAAAGCTTGCATTGTTCTCTTCGGTCGTGATAAGCACGGTGTCGTCAAGTATCTTCGCCACCCCTTTTTGCTCTAAAAATCGAAGCGTACTAACGACGGAGTTACCGGTTTTTGCCACGAAGCTGCCGGTGTTGTCAAGCAAGAAACCGCTGAATGTCGCCCCCGTCGTCGCGTCCGCATTGGCCGAGAGGTTGAGATACTCGTTAAAGAATCCAAGCCCCGTAACACCCCCGAGGTCTTTGGCCTTGTTGTTGTTGACTTCGACTAGATAGAGCTTTGTTCGCACCATCTTGTTGATCTCTTTCGTGTCGGTCAGATCCATCATCGTTTCGGTATTGATGCCTGCGCTTTTTAAGAGCGCAAGAATTCTGCTCTTTTGGTGCGGATCGTTGAACTCTCCCGATATAACGGTAGAGCCGTCCCCCACTCGGCTAAGACGCAGGTTTGGCTCTATGAAGTTGATCATCTTTTGAATGTAACCCAAATTTTGATTGACAAAGACGTGAAACTCTTCGTACGAGTTATCGGCATAGACGATCAAGATCGATGTATTGCCGCTCTTTTTTCCAAAGAGCTTGAGCTGCGTGATAGATGAAGATGACTCATTCAAAAGGGAGATATTGACATTCTCCTTATTGCCCACAATCAGTTTCTTGACCCTCTTTTCAAGCTCCAGCACCTGATACTCGTTCTCGAACACGACGATCTCACCGCCGCTGAGTGCCAAACATAACGCCAAAATAGACCATATTTTTTTCATTATTTTTTCCCTTTTTTAATTGCAGACAAGCTCTATTGTCGCATTTTGATCGTGGTATGAGTAGCTCACCATGCTCGAGAGCATCTCTTTGTCTTTGAGATAGCTTCCGCTGTATCTATAGCTCGCACTCACTTTGATACCTCCGCTCATAGGCCCATCACCGCTTCTTGCGCCCGCGAATGTCACTTTTTTACCCTCTGGACAGTAGCTTGAGAGCTCTTTCTCAAGCGCGGCGTCGCTCGGCGATGCAGAGAGGTCGCTCATATTGTCCATCTTCGTGCTTGCAAGATGCACGATGATCTTGAGGTTGTTATCGATTCGCATCACCGCCCAATAGTCGATGAGCAGTGTGATGATAAAGGCGATCGTCGGCAAAACGACAAGCAAAAGCGCCATAATCTCGGTAAATCCAAAGCCGCCCCGCCAACAGGTTCTACTCTTCATAGGCGATGCTCACTCTCTCATGACGTTTTGGCTCACTTCTGGCTATGACGCTGCTCTTTGGTTTTGCATCCAGCAAGAGCGCCTCTTTGCTCTTTGTGAGCGCATCATCACTCTGTGTCGAACACTTCACCATCCATAGGTGGCCTCTGTTTTGTTCGTTGTAGTAGCGCTGTGCGTTGATGTTCTGTACGCTGTAGTAGAGGTCTAAAAAGGCTTTGATCTCATTTGGCTTCATGCTAATGACTATGCTCTTGGCAACCCTTTGCACCCCTTTTTTATCCGCCGAGGCCACCTCTTCATAGTTGATGCCCAGCACCCCGACATGCAAAGCGATATATTTTGGGCTAAACTCATACTCTCTGTTTTTGTTTTGAGTCGGCATGACCGAGACGATATCGATAAAGTCACCGCTTTTAAGCGTGGCATCCATGTTTTGAAAAGCGCTTAGATTGACCACGATGCTATCACCCAGGGGCATCGGTTCGTTTTGGATCGGCTCTATCTCTGCCCTCTCTTGCTCTTTTGGAGAGAGGGAGAGCTTTTCGGCCCGAAATATCTCGCCCGCATACATCTCATCATTCAAGTACATCCCTATGATCTCACTCGCGTCAAGCGGCGTAAAACGCAGCTCCTCTTTTGGCATGTGAATTTGAGCCAGATCATCCGCACTGATGCGCTTTGCGCTCTCAATCGCTTTTGCCGCCACATAGATCGTCACGCTCTCTTGATGCTTCTGCGCGCTCCTATCTTGCTTTAGATACATCAAAAGTGCGGCCGATGATGTAAAAAGCACCAAGGCCAGCAGCATCCCCACGACGATCTTTATCTTTTTTTCCCTCATTCATTCCCCTTTTAAAATAGTTTCAACAGCGCTCCGGCAGCGATCGGGAATGCCACCATTGCGATGATTGCCGGCAAGATGAAGATGAACATCGTGAATGTTATATAGATGTTCATCGTCGTCGCCTTTTTTTTGATACTCAGCGCCTGCGCCGTGCGTATCTCCTTTGACTGGTTCTCAAATATGCTCTTCACGCCTATCCCCGTCTCCTCTGAAAGGCGCATAAAACCAACAATCGTCGCAACCGCTTCAGAGCCCGTGCGCTTGATGAGATTGTTGTAGGCGATCTCGCTTCCATAGGAGATAAGCTCATACTTAAAACGCTTGCTCTCCTCTAGAAGATCTTTGCCGATCACCTTTTTGCCCTGAGTCGTCACCTCGTCTATCGCGTTATTGAGACCGCCTCCCCCTTCAAGGATGATGATAAGCAGATCGATAAAGACCGCCAGATCATCCTCGATGCGCTTTATGCGCGCTTTGACCTGTTCTGCTAGATAGAGATAGGGGGTAAAAAGCGCCGTAGAGAGAGCGAATGCGTAGAGCATCATCTCTTGCATGAGCGAGAGTTCAAGAATAGACCCAAGCGATGCCAACGCCCCGCCCGCCACGACGCTTGCCGCTATCACCTCGTTGAACTCTCTTCTCGTGATGCCTGCTTGCAAGAGCTTGAGCTTGAACTCGCTCTTGCGGCTGCTCTCCTTTTCGGTGAGGAGCTCGGAGTCGTAGATATGAAAGATCGCATTGAGCCAGTTCATGCGTCTGTATTTCAAAAAGAGCAGATAGCCAAAAAGCGCGAAAAAAACGAGTGCGCTAAGCACCATCAGAAGTGTTGCGAACTGCGTTGTCACTGTTTGATCCTTATAATCATCTTATTGACCATCAACCCTAAAAAGACCCACAAAAAGATCGCCACGAGCTGGAATCTGCCATACTCCGAATCCATGTAGTACTCATGAAGTTTGCCGCCGAAGTTTCCATCAAGCGCGAAGTATAAAAAGACGGCGATTCCCGCAACGATATATGAACCCACAGCCCCCTCTCGCGTCATCACATCCACACGCTCTTGCATCCCCTTGCGGTAAACGAGCGTCTGTTCGACCTTCTCAAGGGTGTTAGAAAAACGCCCTCCGCTCGCACGCCCGATCTTTACCGCAAGTGCGAAGATGCGAAGCTCTTTTGAATCGACGAACTTCTCTAGGTTGGCAAAAGCCTCCTCTTCGCCGATGGTGTTCTTCTCTTTGAAGAAGCTCTCGAAGATCTCTTTAAAGAGCTTTGAGTTAGATACCTCTACGCTCTTGTGCATCGCCTGTTCAAACCCAACCCCCGTCTTCATCATCTTCACAAGCACCGAAATCGCAATGGCGAAAGCTCTGTTGAACTCGCGTTTTCGAGCCATGATCACTGCACTTACTCCCATATAAATGATTAGCACTCCAAATGGCAGACCGATAATGTAGCCGCTCCAGTGCTTCACAAAGAGCATAAAGAGCGAGCCGATCGCAGCGATGATGAGTGCGCCAAAAAGCATTGCCAGCCATAGCGGAAGCGTTATGCCGGCATAGAGCATCTGCTGCTCTAACTTCTGTAGCAGTGAGAGCCTTTTCACACTGCGTCTTCTCTCTAAGAGCAGGCGTTCGTCACCGACGTCTTGAGATAGCGAGCGTTTGATGCGGCGCAGATGTTGCGAACGCAGATACTCCAAGTAGCCTCCATACAGAAGCGCTACACTGCTCACGCTTATCAACAGGAGCAAGATGAGTTCAATATCAAGCCTATTCATCGTTGCAGGTTCGGCCATCTATCGACGATGCTCTTGGCATCGAGGTAGGAGTTTTGAATGATCTCGCTCATGTAGTTCACACGCCAGCCGCACATCCGCTCCGGGTGAAACTCTTTGAGCTCCTCTAAGAGCATATCTTTGGTGATGACGAAATCATTGTCGAATATCCTCTTATCAAGAACAAAACCGTTTTGCAGCATCTTGGCGGCCGCACGCGATGATGCCGAAACGGCACGGAACTTCCCGCTTGAGTCCATCGGGTTGTTGCTTGCATTGGTTCGGTTGAACTCAAAGAGATCAAGCATAGAGATGACTCCGCCCTCCTCCATGCGCTTTTCGGGCTCCGATATCTTCACGACGCGTCTGCGCCCATCGGGAAAACGCACCAGCTGCACCACCAGATCAACGGCAGAGACTATTTGAGAGCGCACAAAGCTCATGTTCGCACTCGGACGCGCCTCTAGAAACATGTTCTCTATCCTTACGATCGCCTCTTTGGTGTCATCGGCATGGATCGTCGTCATCGAACCCGGATGACCCGTGTTCATGGCGTTGAGCATCGTGACGATCTCCACCCCGCGGCACTCCCCGACGACTATGCGTCTTGGGCTTGAGCGAAGCGCGGTCTTTAAGAGCATATCTATCGTGATGGCTCCGGCCCCCTCCTCATTGGCGGGGCGCGCCTCGAACGAGCGGATAGAGTGGCATGGAAGCTGGGGCTTCATCTCTTTGGTGTCTTCGATGGTGAGCAGCTGATCCCCCTCGTCTATAAAACGCGTAATGGCGTTTAAGAATGTCGTCTTGCCGCTTGATGTACCGCCTGAAACCACGATGTTGAGTTTGCCTTTGATCGCCATCACCAAGAAATAGGCCATCTTCATATCGATCATCTGCGAATCGACAAGCGTCTCAAAAAGCAAAGGGATCTCGCGGAACTTGCGGATCGTCACATAGGAGCCAGCACGCCCGTCTCTATCCACATTTGCCGCGACCGGCGGGATCTGCACCTCGATGCGCGAGCCGTCAAGCAGTTTCGATGAGGCGATCGGATGCGCTTCATCTATCTTTCTGTTGGATTCACTGAGCATTCGGTTGATGATATGGCGCAGCTCCTCTTCCGAGCGGAATCGAAACGGAGTTACGATCGTCTGACCCGCATAGATGACGTCGATGTAGTCTTTTGTATTGACGATAATGTCGTTTAAGTCCGATCCGGCAAGCCGCATAATTGTGGAGAGCACGCCGTAGTAGAGCAGATTATCCACCACAAAATCGGCGATCTCGGCTTTGAGCTGCAGTTTTGGAAGATTATAGAGCGAGATGTGTTTCGCCACCACCTCGCGCACCATCTTCTCGGTCAGTTTCGATTGGATATTGAGCTTCTCTAAAAACTCGTCATAAATTTTATATGCCAGTTTGAAGTAGTCGTCGTTTTTGTAAAGAAGCGGGAAGCAGAGCTCGCTGCAAAGGTGTTCAGAGCTCTCGACTTTAACTTTTTTTACACCGACAAACCCCTCATCTTGGACCTCAAAACGCTTCATCTTCTCTTTTAAAGCCATGATCTCACCCTTTCAAGCAATGAGGGCTTCTCTATTTTACTCACATCCGCCAAGCTTTTGCCGCGCATAAAGAAGTGCTCACCCATCTCATGCAATCGGCGTACAAACGGCGAATCGGGGTAGATATCGTTCACCAAAGAGGCTTCGTTCCAGCATTCGCGCAGATGTTTTGCATCATTAGGGAGCGAGAAGTCGATCTCGAATTTGTGCTTTAAGCCTTTTGAGAGTATCTTGGATGCCTCCTCCTCAGTGATGTTCCCGTAGGAGTCGGAGCGGTTTGCGATGATGTGGGTCTTGCCGTACCATCCGCTCTTGTCGATGATGTCGATATAGGTTTTAAGGATCGACATCGACGGAATGCTGAACTCGCTGATAACAAAGATATTGTCCGCAAGCTCCTGAACGTCTATCTCAAGCTCCACATCCTCAAACATCCCCACATCGATAAAGACAATATCGAAGTAGCTCTTGGCATAGTCGATGAAGTTCAAGAAGCGCTGAATGTTCTCGGGCTTTTCAAAATATTCGCGCTCCGTGTGTTTTTGGATCCCCGGAACGAAAAAGAGGTTGTTGCTGTACTTCTTAAGACCATTCTCAAAGAGCTCGCCGAGTTCGTAGTTTTGAACGCTTAATATGTCGATGATCGTTTTTTGGGGCTGAATGAGACCGAAAAAGAGGTTCGATATCGCTTTGGTATAGGCAAAATCCAAAAAGAGAATATTGACCTCCGGGTGGCTTTGTGCAAGATTTTTCGCCAGGTTCATCATGATTGTCGTCGTGCCTACACCGCCGCTGATACCCGTAAAAACGGAGACGTTGCTTTTGCCTTTGCGCTTTTTGATGACCGATTTTGATTCGCTTATAAGCATTTTCATGCGCTCTATGTCGGCTTCACTCTCATTCACATAGGCATCTACGCCTATCTTGCCTGCTAGCAGCGAGAACTCAAGTCTATCTTCGCCGACAACGATCATATAGATGTTGTTGCTAAAATGGACACGCGTGAGTGCCTCAAGGTCACTATGGCTTTGGACTCTGTATATCAGCACCACATCGCGATTTTTGGCGGTGGCATAGAAGTTGATGAACTCATCGATGGAGTCAAAGCTCTTGACGTCGCTGTAGTCAGATTTGAGCTTTAAGTAGCACTCTTTTTCTATCTTAGAAACATATGAAACTATCATCCTCTTCCCCTATTTGTGACTCTGCGTCAGTTTGTAACGCATCTTGATCGCCTTATCGCTCGGCACCAATTTTATAAATTTCAGATCAAGCAGCAGACCCACTTTGGCTTCGTTCGTGTAGCTTTTGATCGTATAACTTCCCTCTTTTGGTTCATCGCTTGTGCAGTTCTCAAAGATAAAAAAGCGTTTGCAGCTCTCTGATGGCGTAAAGTCGCTCATGATCCCATCACACCAGCTCAGCCACTCCGAAGGCGTCTTGCCGTCCACCGTATTGGCAACGGTCTGAGTCTGTGTGCACTGCCCAAAGATGTTGTATCTGGTGCACTGCTCTTTTGTTTGGCTGTCTGTGGCTCTGAAGGTTTTTGTCCATCCGCCTATAAATGAAGTTTTTTTCACCTGGCACATATGCTCGTTGCCGCTTAGGCTGTGGATGCCCATCAACTTAAACGTTGCAAAATCATCGACCTTCTCGCCCTCATTCGTAACCGCCATAGTGAGTGTCGGCGCGTCCGACTCGTCAAAAGCGTAGTAGCTGTCCATCGGCTCGGCAACATCATTGACCTTTGAACACCCAAAGAAGAAGCACTTCATCATGCTGATCATCGTGCCGATAATCCCCGATGAGCTTGACTGTTTTTGATAGACGATGCCCTCTTGATAGGTCGTAACCGTCTTAGATGCGTAGCTCCCGGCAAAAGCGATAAGTGCGTTTTGCGTATCTGCTTGGATCGTATCTATCGTGTAGTTTACCGCTTGAGTGGATGATGTGAACATAGAGATGAACGGCATGGCACTCATCATGTTGCAAAAAAAGTTATCTGATGAGAACTTGAAAAAGAAGAGGCTGCATGAGCCGCTAGCGCTCGCCGCTTCGCTGTAATCTATAAGCGAAACGGGGCTGTTGAGGGCATCCGTGCTCAGAGCTGTTTTGCTCTTTTCAAGCAGATGGTTTTGGTCTAAACCCGAAACGATATTGGCAATGTAACGCTGACGGATATCCTCTGCAGGCAGTGAATCTTTTGTCTCTACGGCATGTGAAAAGAAGCCGCTAAAGAGGGAGCCCTCGAAAAAGGTGTCAAACAGAGTCGCAAAAAAGGATTTAAAACTCTTTTGACCCTCTGTTTTATAGTACTTTTCATCCCGCTCTATATCCAGCGGATAAAAAACAGAGCCGTTTGCGTCACTATAAGTGATATTTGTACCGTCATAACTCTTTTGAAAAAGCAGCGTGATCGTCTCATTTAGATTGACGCCGCTGAGTGCTTCATCGTTCATCAAAAACGGTCTTTGCCCCGAACAGCCCGCAGCGTCAAGCTCGGGGTAGAGCGAACAAATTGAGCTGGCCTCAAGCGTCACTTCAACCGTACCGCTTTTTGATATGGAGTCAAATGATCTGCTTCTCTCCCCTTTTCCATTATTGCTAAAGCGGTTCCAAAAGGTCTCTATCTCAAAGTTTTGCGTGTCGATGGTCACATCCATGCTATATCGCATTGAACCGTGTTCATCCATTCCGATCTCTTTTTGAGTGCCAAGTGTCGTCTGCGTCACGGTTGCGCCTAGATTTTCACATGCCAAAATAAGTGCCAATATACTTAATACCTCTCTCATCTCTCTCCCTTTAATCATCAATCTTATTGAGCTTCATCATCGAGTGTATATACTCATTTACTAGCGTTTCAAGCTCATCTTCACTCATATTCGGATCGGCGTTTAGAAGCTCATAGCGGCGCTTTACCGCCGCAACGAGCAGCCTCTCTTGAAGATGTTCAAGATGCTCCAAATTATTTATCTGCTTTAAGTTCTCATTCTCGCTTCCCATAAAGAGGATAAACCAAAAGAGCACGAAAATTGCGAGCAGAAGCGGCACGATGGCGACGGATGCGTTTCTCATAGATGCGCGACCCCATAGGTGCCAAGTGCTGCCGCGCTCATCGCCGGAGCAAACGGAAGACTCCTTTTTTGAAGTATGAGCGATAAGAGAAGCTGCAACAGCCCGCTAAACATCACGAACCATCCGATCCCGCCAAGCCCTACGAACAAAGCGCAAAATGCCCCATACCTCAAGTCTCCGCCGCCGAAATCCATATTGAAAAAAATAGGTATCATGAATAAAAAAACCACAATGGCTGCGGCCATAAAACTCTCTATGCTCAGCTCGTTTTGCCAATAGAGCAGAGATGCCAAAAGCACTGTAAGCGGGATCATATATCTATCTTCGATCATAGAAATTCTTATATCTCTATAGGAGATAAAAAGAGCTGTTAAAATAAAAAAAACAAATACTACCACCAGACTCACCATATAATAATTTTTTATATTTTAAGATTATAGAAGAAAAAATTACATTTTTATCAAAAAATATAGAGAATTTAAAGACATTTGATAAAAGTGTGATTATTTTTCACACTTCCATCAAAAATATTGAAATGTAACGGTGGATATTTTTAAAATGCTAGAGTGTTATGTTGTCGATAAGGGTGATCGTGCGATCAACTATGATAAGCCCATCGAATTGATAGTCGCATTGAAGTGAATATTTACTCATATATATCTGCGAGGTTTTTATGATTTTAGAGAGCTTGTTTGGAGTTATATTATAGATCGCGGCTTCGTAACTCTCGCCGCTTTTGACCTCGATGAAGTGCAAAACACCCTCTTTAAGGGCGATGATATCTATCTCGCCAAAGCGAGAGTAGAAGTTGCGCTCTTGTATCACAAAGCCCTTTTGTGTGAGATATTCACATGCCGCATCTTCGGCCGCATTGCCTTTAGCGCGGCTCATCTAGCAGTTGATGACCTCGACCTTGATCGACTTGAATGCGGCCGTAAGGATAAGCTCGTCGCACTTGTCGCCAAAGAGGTTGTTTATCTTTGATTCTGCATGGTGGAAAGTGGCAAAGAGGGTCTTTGGCTTCACTTTATCGGTCAGCTTGATCGTGAGCGGATTGGTCTGGCCAAACTCGGTCTTAAGCACCACCTTCTGGCTTGTAAAATCCGCCGCATCCTCTTCGCACACAAGCAAAATATCCTCAGGATAGCGCTCTAGCAGAGTCTCTGTCTGTTTCGTCTGCGCCGCATTATTATAGTGTGCAAGTGTGCGCCCCGTCGTGAGGTGATACCCCTCTAGCTTTTTGTTGATGATCTCTTCGACCATGCCGCGAAGTTTATACTGATGATAATGGAACTCCCCTAAGCCGTCTTCCGTTCTAAAGTCAAGCTGATGCAGGATCGGCGTATCTTCGGTATGAACCGGCCATTGAAGCCCGCGTTTGCGGTGGCGCTCAAGTCTCACATACGAAGCCCCGCTGAAACGTCGGTATGCCACGTTGCGCACCTCATCCCACACATCTTTAGAGCTCTCGTATTTATAGTCGCCGCCCATCTTGTTGTTGAGGATCTGCAGCACCTCCCAATCATCCGGCAGGTCTGATTTTACAAGCGGCTGCGAGAGGTGCAGACGACGCATCGCATTGACGTAAACGCCCGTCTTCTCGTAAGCCGACTTCACACCCACGACGATATCGGCCTTTTGCGCCACGTCGGTCATAAATAGCTCTTGCACGTAGATAAGCTCCAGGTTCTCGATAGCGCGCTCTATCTTATTGAGATTCGGATGGATATGGGTGATATCCTCGCCGATATTGAGCAGTGCCTTAACGCGCCCCTCTAGCATCTCTTCAACGAGTTGCGGCGTCATGAGGCCGACCTCTTTTGGTGTTTGATAGTCGGGGTCGTAGTATGGAAGCATTCCCATATCGCATGTGCCTTGGACGTTGTTTTGGCCTCGAAGCGGCATAAGCCCCGCACCGCTTTTACCCACATTGCCCGTCATAAGTGCTAGATGCGTGATCGCCATAACCGCGTATGAGCCGTCAAGATGCTCGGTGATTCCAAGCCCCCAGAAGATCATCGATTTTTTAAGCGCATACTCGCGAGCGATCTTTGGGATCATCTTGCTCAGGTACTCATACCCCTCGATATTCTCGAAATATTTCGGATTGGCGTACGGGTCGTTTAGAATCTTCTCTTTAAACTCTGCAAACCCTTTCGTGCGGTCTGCAATGAACTCCTCGTGGTAGAGCTCCTCATCGATGATGACGTAGGCAAGCATATTGAGCACCATTAGGTTTGATTCGTGCGGCATGATCGCTTTGTATTTTGCAAAACGGTGGAGCTTTATCTCACGAACGTCAAAGACCGCCAAATTGTCATGCTCGCGCGCAACGTCAAGGATACGGTTGGAGATGATAGGGTGAGCTTCAGTGGTGTTTGAACCAATGACGATCATAAACTCGGTGTTGTAGATGTCGTTATACGGGTTTGTAGCGGCACCCTCACCTATGGTCGTGCGCATCCCTTTGAGTGATGGCGAGTGGCAGACTCGCGCGCAGTTATCCACATGCGGGGAGTTGAGCGTATGGCGCGTGAACTTTTGAAAGAGATACGAGCTCTCACACGATGTTCTCGCCCCTCCGATAGAGCAGACCGATTTGCGTCCGTAGTTTGCCTGAACCTCTTTGAGCTTCATCGTACAAGCGGTCGTAGCGGCATCTAAAGTGGTCTCGTACCATACATCGTCAAACTCGCGAAGCGCTCCCTCAATCGCCTCTTTGATGGCAGGATTTTTGGCTAAAAAGCTCTTTTTGATACGCGGAGTGCGAAGGCGATTGGGCGATGCTACGAAATCAAAGCCGTACTTGCCTTTGATACAGAGTTTTCCTTGAGAGACCACACCGTCGGGATGAGCGAACATGCTCTCTATGCGGTTCTCCTCTTCGTTTACGTTTGCGGCGATATCGCACCCTACCCCACAATAGGTGCAGACACTGTCGATTACTTTGAGATGTTCCATAACACTTCCAAACTCTATTTTTTTAATTTGGAGTGTATTATCATTTCTCTTAAAAAGCTTGGAAGTAATCTAAAGAGCAAAATGATTAAATAAAATCTAAGTGGAAAAGCGTAGCTCTTTTTGTTGGATTCGATGGCCTTGTAGATTCTATCGACCCCCTCTTTGGTCGAGAGCAAAAACGGCATGTGAAAACGGTTCTTGTCCGTCATTTCGCTTTGAATAAAACCAGGCATGATAGTAACCACTTTGACCCCGTAACTGCCGTATTTATTGGCGATCCCCTCTGCATAGGCATTAAGAGCGCGCTTTGACGAGCTATAAGCAACGGAGGTGGGCATCGTGTAGAGCGAGGCGAGCGAAGAGATAAAGACGATCTTGCCGCCGTTTTGTTTAAAGTGCGGCAGCAAAATCTCCAAAATGGCGTGATTCGAGAG
>JACXUD010000179.1 GCA_014764025.1 Campylobacterota bacterium
GCTACGATCGTCTCGATACCGTGGTAGAGGTTCGGAATGGCCGTCGTGATCATGTCCATATACTCTGAAAACTCTTTTTTACCGTTTGTAGAGAGATTCAATGAACCGTGAAAAGCTATATCGTCCGAAAGGATCTTGTCAATATAGCTCTTGTCTTGTTTGTTCCATAGGTTCTCATAGTATGAGATAACCAACTCTTTATTAGTCATAAATCTAACCTTTAATCATCAAAATGCTTTCTAGACGCTCTTTTTTCATAGTTGTCCGAGTAATCAAAATCATCGTCCTCTTCGTCTAAATCAACGACGAATACAGGCTCGTAACCCATTTTTATTAGCTCTCTGTCGCAATCTTCAACCGTAAAGAATTTACTTTTGAACTTCTCTTTGAGATACGCTATGTGTTCCGGACTGACTTCATGAGAGACTAAGACATTTAGTATTGACTTATCCATTGATTTGCTGCTTCTCCTATCTGGGCAATATCTAGATTTTATATCGGAATTATAATACCAAAATTAAATTTTATTCATAAAATTCGTCAATTCAAGAGAAAAAAAATTGGACAATGGGCATTGTGATATAATGACTCTATAACATCTCCTTTAAAGGATAAATCATGGCTATCTCGATCAATACAAACTCTTCAGCTTTAAGTGCGCAACGGAATATGAGCCAAGCTTCGCAGCTGCTTGATAACTCGGTTAATCGACTCGCCACCGGAATCAGAGTAAACTCTGCTGCCGATGATGCCGCAAGCTTGGCGATATCCAAAAAATTCGATGCACTCGTGCGCAGTATGGGGCAAGGGATTCAAAACGGTAATGAGGCTATCGGAATGGTTCAGATCGCAGACGGAGGATTGCAAGGCATCAATGAGAATCTTGGACGTATGCGCGAACTCTCTCTTAGAGCATCAAACGACACATACTCGGCAGAAGACCGTGCCATAGCACAACAGGAGATAGGTGCACTGATGCAGTCGATAGACGATATCGCTTCACGGACTCGTTTTGGCAATACCGCTCTATTAAACGGCAGTGCCGGAGCGGCCGGAGACGGTGTCGTGAGCTTTCAAATCGGTGCGGACATAACCTCTTCTCAAAACGTAAAATTCGGCGATGCAAGAAGCAGTGCCATATTATCCTCGGGAGTGGATGTAACGACCCAAACAAACGCATCGACTTCGATTGACAATATCGATGCTGCCATCAAAAATGTAAGTGATATGCGCTCAACATTGGGAGCTGCACAGAATCAGCTTGAGAGTGCCGTGATGAACACGACGCAAGGTATGCTCAACACCGCTTCTGCAAACTCCGCTATGCGCGATCTTGACTTTGGAGCAGAGAGTGCGAACTTTCAAAAATTCAATCTTTTGGCACAATCGGGAGCTTTAGCGCTCGCCCAAGCCAACCAATCTTCTCAAAGCATCATGTCGCTTTTACGCTAATTTTTATACCAAAGAGTCCTCTCTTTGGTACTCTCTATTTTTTATTTTCACCTCATCGCATTATGATATAATCACTTTTTTTTGATGGAAGGTTATTATCATGATGCACTATTTTCACAGACAAGTCCAACTTTGGGGCGAAGAGACACAGCGATCACTCCAGAGTAAAAAAATAGCCATTATAGGTGCAGGCGGGCTTGGAAGTTCGCTCTGCTATGCCCTTGGTGCCAGCGGTATCGGCGAGATCCACGTCATCGACTTTGATGAAGTGAGCGTTCATAACATCCATCGCCAGATCGCCTTTAAAGTGGGTGACGAGGGCAAAAACAAAGCCGCTATCAATGCCGCCAACATCAACGCACGCTGCCCCTTTACGAATGCTCTCGCTCATGAGTGCGGATTTAACGAGTGGAGCCAAAAAGATATAGAGGTCGATCTTATTATCGATGCGACCGATAACCTACCTACACGCGGCGAGATCAATAGCTACGCTAAAAGCAGAAATCTTCCTTGGGTTTACGGCAGCGTCGAGCAGTTTCACGGACAGGTCTGTTTTTTTGAAGAGGCGTCGTTTAACGAGCTCTTTAAGATAACCGCAAAGACTCCGGCCGGCATCGCGGCTCCCATCGTGATGCATATCGCTTCGCTTCAGGCGAACTTGGCACTTCGCTATTTAGCGGGACAGAGTGTAAAAAAAGATATGCTCTACTACCTCCATTTCAATGCCGATGGCGAGCTGATGACCCAGAAATTCTTGATGCCAAAGGCTCAAGGATGAAAAATGCTTCTCTTTTACTCCTTGCTGCCGGCCTCTTTCTCGGTGCGGCAGAGTTTCAAGAGCTACCTCAAAAATATGAGTTTTCACATGCCAAGAGTGCCTGCAAAAATTTAGGTGCAGAGTGGAGAGTTCCAGAGATTTGGGAGCTCTTTGCCCTCAAAGGCGAGACACAAAAGTACGGCAGCGACAAACGCTACTGGAGCGCTACGGAGCTTTTAGAGGAGCGCGAACTTAATATCCACACCAGCAGCGATGAGTCCTATATCAAAAAAGGGGAAGCAAAAGCCTTTGCATTTTACCTTCAAGACGGCGACATCACGCCCACTCCGCTTTTTGTAAAGGCGCACCTGCTCTGCACCGATACGCCAAAAATAGAGCAATCATATTCACATCTTCAGCAGACGAAAGATGGCGTTAAAGACACTCTCAATAATCTTTTGTGGGCATCGCTGCCAAAAGGCAATGAGCGACTTAGCTATGAAAAAGCCAATATGGCATGTGAAACTTCGGATTATCTAGGCAGATCGTGGAGACTGCCTACACTTGATGAGCTCTACAGCATCGTCGATTATACAAAGGTAAAACCGAGCGTCGATAGTGAGCTTTTTGAGAGAATGGCCTCGCGATACTACTGGACGCAGAGCGAGTTTAGCAGAAGTGATGCTTACGTGGTTGGATTTAGCATAGGCTCGGTAGCGACGGTCTCAAAAGAGAGTGAGACCTTTTATCGCTGTGTGAGCGAGATAGAGTAGCCTGCCCTATTTAAGCGATGCTATGTAGTTGGCCAACAACTCGATATCTTCGCTTGAGAGCTTTGAAGCCTGCCCTGCCATAACACCCTTCATCGCACCGCCGTATGAGCCGTTTTTATACCCCTCGAGTGCGGCGGTCGTTTTGCCCGCATCCCAGCCTTGGATGATCTGCGATTTGCCAAGAGCGGCCTTTTCACCCTGTGCACCGTGACACCCCGCACATGTCTTAAAGAGCGATGCACCCGTTTTAAGCGGCGTAGGGGCTATGGTTTTTGGAGGTGTAGACTCAGGGTTTTCAGAGATCGTCATGGCGACCTCTTTGGTGAGTTCGGGCTGAACCACTTTTTGAACGACCTCTTTTGGAGCGGCAAGCTCCTGTTTTACCTCTTGAACCGCTTCTTTCGCGGCACTCTCAGATTTCGGCGCATCGTTGCCGCATCCTAAAAAAGCGGCCGCGATCAGAGTCGTGACAATATATCTCATTTTTTCTCCTTCATCGTTTCAACTTCCAAATCATAGCATAAAGAGTCACACAAGTCCTTTTTGGATATAATCGCGAAATTCAATTATGGGCACCTCTAAAAACTCTACGTGCGATTTTAGAAGGAGCAATTTTTACTCTATTTATAGGAGGGGCTCGCACCTCCTAGCCAAAGCTAAGAGG
>JACXUD010000180.1 GCA_014764025.1 Campylobacterota bacterium
CAAAAAAATCAAATCCGTTATTGATAAAAATTGCAATATCAAGATCACTTTGATCAACTTGAGTCCCTTTGGCATAAGATCCAAAAAGATAGGCAAACTTTACCTCTTTCATGGAAAAAAGAGTTTGGCGAATTAACTCAAGCATAAAAACTCCTAAAAATTTACGTTTATTGTAACAAAAAAAGCATACAGCAACACTAAAATTTAGTTTGAAACTCCATGCACTCTCTGCTCAAAATCCTTGCTCTCTTTATTTGGCAAAGAATAGAGCTAGTTAAAGTTTGGAAAATGCCAATCATCATTCCCTCTATTTTAGGGCTTACTTTTTGATGAGTTGGCGACATAATATCTTTTTTTTATTTGTTTCAAATATAAACACTCACAAAATTCGTGAATATTATTTGGTGTGTTTCGCGTAGATTTTTTCTAGGATTTTCGTCTGTTTTTTTGCCTCTTCTAGACGTTCACGGTTCACGCGAAACGCATCGAGTGCAAGCAGGAAAAAGAGTGAGAATATAATAAAAAAGATGGTTGCGACAAGCGCTAAAAAGAGTCCGAAGGTTATAAAGATATTGAAGGTGAAAAGAGCACCAAAGAAGATGATGCCCCAAGAGGCTCCGAGCAAAAAGTGTATGATTCTCTCGAAACTATCTTTTTGCATGAAGGAGTTTTTTAGTGGTCGTCAACCGCGATAGCACCCGCAAGGTAAACGTATGTAAGCATCATGAAGATGAATGCTTGAAGGAATGCCATGAAAGTAAGAAGTGCGAACGGGATCATAGGCAAGAACCAAGGTGCAAGCATCAAGATAACCATCAAGAACATGTCATCCCCTTTAACGTTACCGAAAAGACGGAAGCTAAGAGAGACTAAACGAGAGAAGTGTGATACGATCTCGATCGGGAACATCAACCATGCCAACCACCATACGGGACCCATAAAGTGTTTGAAGTAGTTCACCACACCTTGACGACGGATACCTTCGAAGTTATAGTACAAAAATACTGAAATAGCGAGTGTAAGAGCAAAATCAAGTATTGCCGTCGGCGACTCGAAACCAGGAACTATACCGATCATGTTCGCAATACCCACAAAAAGACCAATCGTAGCAACAAGCGGAAGATAACGGCTTGCGTTGTCTTTACCCATAACGTCCGTACCCATTTTAAGTACGCCAGAGATGTATGCTTCCATCACATTTTGAGCTCCACGCGGAACTACTTGAAGATTTGACATAGCCATTTTTGCCAGAACCAATGCGATACCCGCAGCGAGCAGCATGTGCGTCAAGTAAATAAATGTATGGTCGTGAGAAATCAGACCAAAAAAAGTAAACAATCTATCATCCATAGGTGCACTTCCTTGCGTAAAAAATTGCGTGATTATAGTCTATGAAGCATTAAACTTTTATAAACTAAGGGCATGTGAATCGATATATCGCTTTCTTTGCGCTTCATTGATCGTATTCACGTCGGTTAAGATAAATCCGTCTATTCCGTCACAGAAATCTTTATCTATGTTAAAGCACAAAAAGCGAACCCCGCCATCACTGCAAAGTGTCGAATACTGTTTATAAAGTGTCGGTACGCTCACCCCCATAGCCGAGAGTGTCGATTTAAGCGTTTTAAAATCCTCTTTGACATCATCAAGCAAAAAGTGTTTTGCGATATTTGCCTCTTCGTCATAATATTTAAACGGTAGTGTCGCCCGCACCAACTCCTCATCTGAGCCGTAGTAGTGAGAATAGTAAAAGACAAGCAGGTCTTTGGCAAGCGGCGGGTAGGCATGTGAAAGCGTTACAGGCCCGAACATATAACGAATGTGACTATTTTTTGCCAAATAGGCACCGATGCCGTACCAAAGATAGTCAAGTGCACGCGTTCCCCAATATTTCGGCTGGACAAAACTACGCCCAAGCTCGATCGAGTCTTGAAGGTAGCCATTCATCTGAGGTGTATAGTTAAAGAGTGTCGATGTATAGAGCCCCTTGGTTCCAAAGTTCTCTACGATAAAGTTGCTCTCACCTACACGATAGGCTCCTACTATCTCTAGCTCCTCATCATCCCAAACAATAATATGTTGATAGTAGCTGTCATATTTATCGAGATCACGTTTTTTATTGACACCCTCACCTACTGCTCGAAAACTCATCTCGCGAAGACGGCCGATCTCTTTGAGAACGATCGAATCCTCTTCGCTCTCGTAGAGGTATATAAGTTTGTTGTCTGCCGTTTTACCGAGCATTTGCGCTTTTTTAAGTGCTTTTTTAAGCTCTTTTCTATCTTCGGGGTGCGCTATCGCTTTTTGGGTCGCAAAAAAGAGATCCCTCTTTTTTTTTAAGCCGTAGGTGTGTTTTTTATAGAGTTCAGGCAACGCGTCTCTATCGATTCCTTTTGGCGTGATATTCTCAAAAGGTATCAGCTCGCCGATCTTGACGCTAAGCCCCTTTTTCTTCTGTTTGAACATCTCATCAGAGAGCAAGATGGTCGAAAAGGTCTTATTGAGCGCCGAGATCGTATAGAAAGTCTTGGAGTTCTTCGCCTCGATAAGCACCGGCAGAATCGGTGCATGTGCATGTTTTGCAAAATTTAAAAAACCTTTATGCCATTTACCGTCACGCACCCCCCTTGGCGTGATACGGCTCACTTCGCCTGCAGGAAAGATAATCAACGCTTCATCGTTCTCAAGCGCATCATAGACCTTTTTGATCCCCTCTTTTTTTTGAAGCGATTGGAAGTTATCGATGTGGATGATAAGATTATTTAGTGCCTCAAAACCTGCCAAGAAGTCGTTGGCGACTATCTTCACGTCTTTTCTCACGTTTGAGACCAGCTTTAAAAGGCTCAGCGCATCCAAAGCACCCAGCGGATGGTTTGCGATAATAACGACACGCCCACTTGTAGGTATGTTTTCGATATCGTTCGCGCCGGCACTGTAGTCAAACTCAAAGTACTCCAAAACCGCGTCGATAAACTCAAAGCCCTTTAGGTGCTGGTTCTTTATCAAAAAGTCGTTGATGACGTCCTCGTGGATCAATCTTTTAGCGACATTGACAATCGATTTTTTAAAGAGATTGGGTTTCGTTTTAAAGGTGGGAAACTTTTTCTGTATTTCGCTTCGTATATCTATCATAGAAAAGACCTCGGCATTTTTAGTTACCGAAATTTTAATACGCCTAGATTACCAAAGCGTTACGAAGCGTGTTGATTGGGTTACAGCGCCGAGAACTCTCTATTGGCAATCGCCTCCAAAAAGACCGTTGCGTAAGAGCCCTTTGGAAGCTCGAACGAGAGTGCAAGTCTTGAGTTGTCACCATCGAATTTAAGGGTTACCGATTTAGGAAAGACGATCGCGTCGCGTCGCTCCCCTTTTGCTTGGAAAAACTCATCGTCATACTCTTTCTCTATTTCGCGCGCATCGCCCACGGCACGAAAGACATCACGCCCAAAAAGCAAACCTGTAGGAATGATCTTCTTGGCCTCGAAATCCTTCTGCGGTGCTTTTTTCGGGGTTACAAGCTTCTGCGGCGTGCGCATTACGTCGCCATCGAGCAGTAAAAACTTCTCGCCCTCTCTTTTTGATCTCTTCACACGCTCTACCAGCCAGTCGTTAAAGAAGCGGCTTTG
>JACXUD010000181.1 GCA_014764025.1 Campylobacterota bacterium
TGGGCAAACCGGTCATCGTGCATGCGCAGACCCTTAAAGGCAAGGGGTATGAGATAGCCGAGGGCAAAGAGGAGAAGTGGCACGGAGTAGGGCCGTTTGACCTCTCAAGCGGCAGTGCGATAAAAAAGAGTGCAGCAAAGAGTGCGACGCAGATCTATACGGAGGCGCTGATGCATCTGGCCAAGCACAATCCTAAAATTGTCGGTGCGACGGCCGCAATGCCTAGCGGCACGGGGCTCAGCGAGCTTCTTGAAGAGTTCCCCGATCGTTTTTGGGATGTCGCCATTGCCGAGCAGCATGCCGTAACGAGTATGGCAGCGCTTGCTAAAGAGGGCTTCAAGCCCTTTTGTACGATCTATTCGACCTTTTTGCAGCGCGGTTACGATCAGGTGATCCACGATACCTGTCTGATGAATCTACCGGTGGTTTTTGCACTTGACCGCGCGGGAATCGTCGGTGAGGACGGCGAGACGCACCAAGGGGTCTTTGATATCAGCTTTTTGCGTGCTATTCCGAACATGACGCTCTTTGCACCGCGTGACGAGAAGAGCTTCCATCAGGCGATGGCCTTTGCCGCATCATATGAGCACCCGTGTTCGCTTCGCTACCCGCGCGGAGCCTTCACGCCGACCGATCTGCCTGAATCTTTGGCATTTGAGCTCGGCAAGTCGCAGCTGCTTGTTTCACATGCCACGGATATCCTCTTTATAGGGTATGGCAACGGCGTGGGGCGTGCTTATGAAACCGCACAGCTTATGGAGCAAAAGGTGAGCATCTTGGATCTTCGCTTCGTTAAGCCGCTTGATAGAGAGATGCTGCGACATCTGGCAACCAAACATAAAAAGTGGTTCGTCTTTAGCGACTCTGCAAAGATGGGCGGTGTGGGCAGTGCTATTTTGGAGTTCTTGGCATGTGAAAAAATAGGCGGAATCGAAGTGACGAGCTTTGAGTATGAAGATGCCTTTATCACCCACGGCAACACCAAAAAGGTAGAGGAGTCGCTTGGACTTCTGCCTGCCCAACTGGCACAAAAGGTGCAAGAGAGCCTTTAGCGGCCACTCTTAGCGCAGATAGATCACTCCCGCGAATCTGCCTGTCTCTCCTTCGCCTCGGTACGAGAAGTAATCCTGCGTATTGCAGCAGGTGCAGATATTTTGCACTTCGATGCTCTCTTTTTTGATTTCACATGCCAAAAGCTGACGCAATAAAATAGCATTGACGTCAAGGTGGCAGCGTCCCTCACGAATGGTTATGGCGTAGCCTAAACCTAAACCATCCGCCTCTTTTGCGATCTCCTCACCCACCTCGTAACAGCACTCACCGATGCTTGGCCCGATGGAGACTACGATATCTTGTGCTTTTGAACCATATTCACATGCCATAATTTCAATGGTTTTGGCGATGATATTCTTAAAGGCACCCGCACGCCCTGCATGTGCTACGGCTATCACCTTTTGCACGGGGTCGAAAAATAGAGTAGGCGAACAGTCCGCCACCATCACCATCAACGGTGTTTGGGGTATATTTGTTACAAGGGCGTCGCAGGTGGGTTTTGTGTCAAACGAATCACCCTCTTTAAGCACATAGACATCGGCCGAGTGGATTTGGTTCATGTGCACAAGACGCTCTCTCTCATACCCCATTTCACATGCCAAAGCTGCATGATTTTGTAAAACATGACTCTCATCGTCACCCACGTGAAAAGCTAGATTACGCTCACTATAAGGAGCGAGTGAAACGCCACTATGGCGTTTGGTAAAGGTGTGTGATATATCGCTAAAATCTTTAAGTCTGCGTCTTTTGTTCATGAAGCTAAGTGTAGCACCCAAAGAGAAAAGTTTCAAGGGTGTTATCAAAATGAGATATTGTCGTAATATTTACTGCATACCATTTCGCAATTTCTAATAAGGATGAAACATGAAGAGATGGTTAAGTTTGGCTGCGGTCGCTGCACTAGGAGCGGCGATAGTAGGATGTAACGATAGTGATGATACGGCTGTAAAAGCCGCTCCGGGAATTAGTGCGACAAAAGTCGAGTTTATCGGTATGGCTGCACCGGCAAACTACACGGATATGTCAAGAACATACTCTGATGCAAAAGTGCGTGTCTATACGAGCGATACGGCATACACGGAGCATAACCTTTCATACAACGTACTTTTTGGCGTAAAAGATAAAGTAGGCAGCAATGCTAACTACGCCGGTCAACTCTACGACCACCAAATGAACCCGCTCAAAGACCCGTTCAATGAGCCGCTCATTGCCGAGACTCCGGACGCTAACTCACTTTTAAATATAGATGGCAAACTCTTTCTTGTTTCACAGCTAGAGTATGACTGGATCCTCTCCAACGGTGTAAGTGCTTATAAGCAAGCGGGGTGGTACTCAAGAGCTCCGATGAATATGATTTTAACCGATATCGAACAAGATGCAAACGGTAATCTCAAAGCAGTCGATCAAAAACCGATCGACCACTCAAGCGTGAACGGCGGATGGATATTCTGTTTTGGTTCACAAACTCCATGGAACACACACTTAGGCGGCGAAGAGGATTATGATCTCTATTACACTGATGCGAGCGGTTCAAAATCGGCTAAGGCTGAGGCGGGTCTCAAAGCGATGACTGAACTCTACTGGAAGAACACAAAAACGGCTAACCCGTACCACTACGGATACAACCAAGAGGTTGTCGTAAAGGCTGATGGCTCATACGAACTTCACAAACGCTACGCTATGGGTAAAGGAACTTGGGAGATGGCAAAAGTCTTCGGAGACGGCAAAACGGCACTCTATGGGGATGATGGTACAAACGTATTTTTACTTATGTTCGTAGCCGATAAAGCAAACGACCTCTCTGCGGGAACACTCTATGCGCAAAAATTCACGCAAACAAATGCCGATGGAAGTGCTACGGCAGAGGGAACTTTGAGCTGGGTAAAACTTGGCCACGCAACTGAGAGCGAAGTAAAAGCGCTTGCAGATACGGTTACATTTAGCGATATTTTTGATTACTTGACTCCGGATGCAGTTGCAGGCGGTGCCGATACGACGGGTTACACGGCTATCAAAGCGGGACATACGGGCGTAGAGTATCTTAAACTCAAATCAGGTATGGAAAAAGCTGCCGCGTTCTTAGAGCCGCGCCGTTATGCCGCTATGAAAGGG
The DNA here is from genome assembly GCA_014764025.1 of Campylobacterota bacterium. Classification (GTDB taxonomy): domain Bacteria; phylum Campylobacterota; class Campylobacteria; order Campylobacterales; family Sulfurimonadaceae; genus JACXUD01. Next base: position 3,166 of record JACXUD010000181.1, read on the forward strand.
GCAACGACTGAGTGGAACAAAATGGAGGGTATCGCAATTAACGAAGCTGACAAAAAAGTGTATATGGCTATAAGTTACCAAGATAAAGGGATGCTCGCTGATGCTTCATTTGCAAAAGACGATATCCGCGTAGCTAAAAACAGCTGTGGTGCTACATATGAGATCACTCTTGCTGGTGGACAAAAAGATACAGATGGCAATGTTATAAATTCTGAGTATGTTGGTGTTAGCATTATGGCTCCAACAGGTTTAGTAGGTGAGCCAATAGCTACAGATGCAAATGGAAATACATGTCATCCTGATAAAATTGCTAACACAGACAATGTTTTCTTCTCTGAAAAAATGCGAACACTCTTTATCGGTGAAGATAGCGGTACACACACAAACAACTTCGTATGGGCATACAATGTAGATACGAAAAATCTTGCTCGTATCCTCTCT
>JACXUD010000182.1 GCA_014764025.1 Campylobacterota bacterium
GAGATAGTACTCGGCATAGGCGGTGTGAAGGTATTGGAGGCTATTCAACAGAATATAGAGATATATCATATGAATGAGGGTCATGCCTTACCGCTTGTTTATGAGCTCTATAATCGATTTGAAAATATGCAGGAGTTGCGTAAACATGTAGTATTTACGACACATACGCCTGAAGCGGCGGGAAATGAGGTGCATAACATACACTTTTTACATGAGATGGGCTTCTTTAACGGAATAGACCTGCAGACCGTACGTCATCTAAGCGGTTGTGAACACGATGACAACTTCAGTCTTACCGTCGGTGCGCTCAGAAGTGCCAAACGTGCCAATGCCGTCTCAAAGATTCATAAAAAGGTCTCAAACGAGATGTGGGCTAATGCAGAGGATAGATGTGAGATCATCTCAATAACAAATGCGCAGAATAAGAAGTACTGGACCGATAAAACATTAGTTCGTGCGCTTGACGAGCATGAAGATTATGAGTTGATGGCGCGTAAAAAACACTTAAAACGCATACTCTTCGATGAAGTCGCCAATCAGACGGGCAAGATGTTTAATCCTGAAGTATTGACGATCGTTTGGGCTCGCCGTTTTGCAGAGTATAAAAGACCCGGACTTTTAAAATACGACTATGATCGTTTTATCCGTTTGATCGAAAACAGCGAGTACCCGATTCAGATCATTTGGGCAGGCAAACCTTATCCAACGGACTTTGGCGCTATCGAGACCTTTAACGAGCTTGTACACATCGGACATCGATATAAGAATATCGCAGTGCTTATAGGATATGAACTTGCCCTCTCTAAGATGCTCAAGCAGGGAAGCGACGTTTGGCTCAATACTCCAAGAGTAACGCGTGAAGCGAGCGGTACAAGCGGTATGACGGCAAGTATGAACGGTTCGATCCACTTCTCGATCGATGACGGATGGCATCCCGAGTTCGCACGCGATGGAAGAAACGCATTTACGATACCGGCCGTTGATAGCCGATTAAGCATTGCAGAACAAGACAAAATCGACAATAAAAATATGATGGATATTTTAGAGAAGAAGATATTGCCGATGTACTACTCCAACTCTACCGAGTGGGTGAACCTTATGAAGAATGCGATGATGGATATCGAGATAGAGTTCGATTCGGGACGCATGGCCAATGAGTATTATGAGAAGCTTTTTGATTTTAAAGGCTAATATGATATGAAATCCGGCAAAGAATCGAATTGAGAAGTCACTTCAGGAATTACAAATTGTTATCTCTATACAATTTTGTAGAGCCCTCAAAAGATATGTAAATAAAATACGATAGAGAAAAACTAAAAAGTCAAAAAAGGAGAGTTATGAAAGCAGTTGTAATGGCCGGAGGATTCGGGACAAGGATACAACCCCTCACACATGCTAAACCAAAGCCGATGCTACCGATTATGAACAAGCCTATGATGGAGCATACGATGATGATGCTCAAAGATCTCGGCATTACGGAGTTTATAGTATTGCTCTATTTCAAACCCGACATAATTCAAGACTATTTTAAAGACGGCAGTGATTTTGGCATAAAGATAACCTATATAGTGCCGGATGATGACTACGGCACCGCAGGTGCGGTGAAGCTTGCCCAGCAAGAGATAGGCGATGAGAACTTCATCATCATCAGCGGCGATTTGGTGACCGATTTTGATTTTAAAGCCCTCTTTGATTTTCATGCGCAAAAAAAAGCCAAACTCTCTATCGGTCTGACTTCGGTAGAAAATCCCCTGCAGTTTGGCGTCGTAATCGCTAATGAAGAGAACGTGATAGAGAAGTTTTTGGAAAAGCCAAGCTGGGGAGAGGTCTTTAGCGATACTATTAATACTGGAATATATGTCATTGAACCTGAGATCCTTGATTATATCCCTGAGAGAGAAAACTTTGACTTCGCAAAAGATCTCTTCCCGTTGTTGATGCAAAAAGATATATCACTGATGGGGTGCAATCTCAGCGGATATTGGAGAGACGTCGGGAATCCGGAGAGCTATCGCGAGGTTTACGAAGATATTTTAAATGCCAGAGTCGGTTTTAAATTCAGCGGCAAAAAAGTGAAATATCCCGATGGAGTTTTATATTCGCAAGAGGAGTATAAACTTGATGATTCGGTAGAGATAATCGGTACCGTTATGCTTGGAAAAAATGTCGCTTTGGCTAAAAACGTCAAGCTGAACAATGTCGTTATCGGTGATAACGTTTCGATTGCAAGCGGGGCAAAGATACGCAACAGCGTCTTTTGGAACGATATCGAAGTGGGCAAGAACGTCAAGCTAGACGGGTGTGTCGTCTGTGACAAGAACACGATCGGTAAGAACGTCACGGCAAAAGCAGGGCTTATTTTGGCTCAAGGGTGCGAGATCGGCGAGCTTGCATCGTTTGAACAGGATATTACGATATGGCCTGACAAAAAGGTAGAAGCCGCTTCAATCGTAAGCCATAATCTTATCTTGGGCAGCCGTTACAAGAACTCTATATTTGAGAACGGAAGCGTGTCGGGCAAGAGCAACGTCGAGCTCTCATGCGAGATGGCAACAAAACTTGCAGAGGCTTTTGCGGCACAGCTGCCGATCGGTTCACACGTGATCGTAGGGCGTGACAACGATAGAAGCTCACGCATGCTTAAACGTGCATTTTTGGGCGGTCTGCTCTCTGCAGGAATCAATGTCCTCGATATTAAAAACGTTCCGCCGTCAGTTTTGCGTCATACGTTGGCGAATGATCCAAACCTTGTGGCCGGTGCACACTTTAAGCGCTGCATCGTCGATACGACAAGCTCTGAGATCACCCTCTTTAACGAAGAGGCGATGCGAATCGACTCCAACTCTGCAAAAGCGATAGAGAAGGCCTTTTTTATAGAGAAGTTCAGACGTGTCGATTATACGCAGATAGGGAACATTTATGAATCGACGCATAATGCCGAGAGCAACAGATATGTTCAAGATATTGAAAAGGTGATAGATCAAAATATCATCAAATGCGGCTGTTTCAAGGTCGTGGCCGATCTGATGCACGGTACGACGGGAGAGCTCTTCCCGTCACTGCTCAACACTATAGGGGTAGAGAATATCGTGCTCAACGGCTACTATGATGAGAAAAAACTCTCGAATATTCCAAATCTAGAGAAGAGATCACATGCCAATATAGCTTCGATCGTGAAGAGCTTAGAGTACGATATGGGTGTGCTTATCTATCCGAATGCTCAAAAGCTCAGTCTAGTGACGGAGAATGGCGAGATACTCGATAAGATCAAGGTTCTATACAGCGTTTTAGGCCTCTTGAATGTAGATGCGAAAGAGAAGAAAAAACGGGTCTTTTTACCTACGTGGGCTCCTGATATCAAATATTTCGAGAACCTAGAGATCGAGCGCGGCAAATACTCCGACTTTAAAGCTTCTAAGCTCAAAGAGTACGATCTTATCGCCACGGTGGACGGAAACTTCTCCTTCATCGAGTTTGGCTATACGCGCGATGCGATGTATGCGACGATCAAGATCATCGAACTCTTAAGCTGCCACAATATCAAGCTCTCTGAACTCGCAAAGAGCGTGGATGACTTCTATTATAGAACGTT
>JACXUD010000183.1 GCA_014764025.1 Campylobacterota bacterium
CAACGCTTGTTGAGAGTGCAAAAAATTATCATGACGGGTTCAAAAAACTGCTTGAAAAGCTCAATCGTTAGTCATAAAAAGGGCTTTTTGGAGTATTTGGAGAGGGCTCGTGGCTACTCCGATTTGACCATAGCCGGATATGATGCCACGCTTACCGAAGCCTTTGCGCTGATCGAAGTGATCTCGCAAGAGCGTGAGACGATTCTGAATCTTATGCCCTATCGCATAAAGATCGCATCGCTTAGGCCCAAGACGATCTCTAAAAAACTGAGCGCTCTTAGAAGCTTCAGCGCCTATTTGAAGACGCAGGGCATTAGCGTTACGCTTCGTTCGGACGAGAGCGTCAAGGTTCCAAAAACGCTTCCAAAACCTATAGCTCACAAATATATCGTCGAGGCGCTTTCACATGCCAAACTCCAAGAGAGGCTCATCATCACGATGCTCTATACCCTTGGTCTTCGTATCTCTGAGCTGGCAAATTTAGAGCTGGATAAGATCGGCTCTTCATGGGTCAGGGTATTAGGAAAGGGATCAAAAGAGCGCGATGTTCCCCTGCTTGCATCGACTAAAAAAGTTTTGGATGAGTATAGAGCCGTGATGATGCCTAAAAAGTTCCTTTTTGAGCACAACAGCCGAAAATTAAGCGAAAATAGTTTAAGATATAGCGTTACTAAAGCCTTTGAACGTATCTCCATGAAAGTCACGCCGCACCAGCTTCGTCACTCGTACGCGAGCGAATTGCTTAACCGCAATGCACCCATCAGCGATGTAAGTGAACTCTTGGGGCACTCGTCCATGGCTACAACCCAGATATATACGAAATTAGGCAGTGCGCTCAAAAAAGAGAACTACAATAGAGCGCACCCTTTGTGTGGAGATGAATAGTGCTAGCCAAGCTTTTTGAGTCGTTGTATCTCAAAGTTTTTATAAACATTGTAGTGACACGCTCAAAGAGTATCGTCTATACGGAGATGTGCAGCCATAAGGGAGAGGTCGTTAAAAGCGAAGAGCATACGTTCGCGACGACGTCGGTCGATACCCATCTGCAAGAGTATATAGGCGGAATCGCCAAAGAGTCTCCCTATGTCTATATATCGCTTCTCGATGGTGCAAGATCGCAAGGGGCTCTGCCGGCTTGCTCAAACTCGCAGCTCTCTAAGTTCATAGACCTCGATTCATCCACATATCTCTGTTTTGAGAATATCTGGAGCTTCTACACCTCCAAGGCTGAGTTGAATCACTATAAAAAAGTCTATGAGAAGACCGGCCTTGATTTCATCTTCTCCCCTTTTGTGCTCCTATCGCACTTTTTTAAAGACAAGATAGCAAGCTATGTGTCTATGTTCATCCTTGTCGAAGACCCATCGCTCACGGTGGCGATCTTTGAGAACGGGAAACTTCTCTATGCAGAGCATATAGATATGCAAAACATCTCTGCCGACACCGATATGATGCTCCTCGAAGAGGGTGAGGATGAGGATATGGATATCCTCGAAGAGAGCAGCATCGATCTTGAGAGCGTGGATGTCCTAGACGACGATATGCTGGACGATTTCGGGAATATCGAAGATTTGGATGAGATAGAGGAGATTGATGATTTCTCCGAAGCTAAAGATATCGAGGAGGAGCTCTCTACGAACGTCTTGGCGGATGAGGTGTCTAGCAGCGACGCGACAAGAGGCTTTAACGAGGATTATCAGCGTTTTTTAATGATACAGACAAGCGTGAACCACTTCTATAAAGACCCGAGATACGAGAGCAAATTCGTAGAGAGCGTCTATATAGCCGATTCGGTTGGTGTCAGTGCCGATCTCAAACGCTACCTCGAAGAGGAGATGTTTTTAAGCGTCTATGTGCGTCACATCGATCTGCCGCGTGAAGTGTGTGATCTTGCGAAGTCGGAGCTTGCATGAAGTTTAGTTATATTCGCCCTCGCAGAAAAAGCCCATTTACGCAGGAGTTCCAGCTCCTCTTTAGCTTTTTTGGGATCGCTTTTTTCATGTTGCTATCGACCTACGCCTTTTTGCTCTTTAAGGAGTACCGTTTTGAGGCCGAGCAAAGCAGGATTGAATCTGAGATAGTAGAGCTCAATACATCCATCAATCAGATGTATGACGAGATAGGGTTCGTGCGTCAGGAGATCGCTTTGAGCGAGAAGATATTTACCCAAAACAGCGTCTTAAAAGAGAGCATCACCAACCTCTTTGATTTGATACCGGAGCGCATCGTCCTCTCGGAGGCAAACTTGATGAAAAACGGACTCATCCTATACGGTATAACGCCGAATCAGGATATCTACAACTTTATGCTGCAAGCACCGCTTCGATCGATATTCCACAAAAGCTATAGCAGCTTCTACCCTATGCAAAACGGCTGGCTGCGATTCGTCTCTACCAACTATCTTGAGTCTGCCCAAGAGGATGAATAGGTGAACAATGAAAATTAATATCTCACGACAAAACCTCTATCTGCTTGCAATGGCCCTTACGCTCTTTATCGCTATTTTGCTCTTTGCCTTTTTGGTGCTTATTCCCGAAGGAAAAAGCTACCGAGAAAAGCGCCTGGTCATCAAGAAAGAGGAGCAAGAGCTCAAAGGTTTTCAAGCCGTTTACGATGAGACTTACGAGATCCTTAAAAACCTTAAAAGCGATCATCGCACGGTCATTACTACATTTGACAACCGCTTCGATTCAGAGCGTTTTATCAAGCAAAACGAGAGCTTTTTTAACTCTTTAACGCTTGCAAAGATCTCTAGCGGGAGTGAAGAGGCACCCTTTATGGTCTATGAGGTCAATACCACTTCGCACATCAGCTCTCCAAAGAGCTTTTACGGCTTTTTAGAGCATCTCAACAAAAGCGATTGGATCGTAAGCGTTGATTTCCCGATCCACTTCAAACGCGAAGAGAATCTTATAAAATCGACCTTCTCTATGAAGGTTTACGGCATCAAAGCCGACTCAAACACCACGCAGCAGTAGCTCGACTCTCTCTAAAATATTTGGGTTTTTATAAAGATAGGGGCGTAGTTTTGGCTCTACGTTCATCTTTCGCATCTTCTCTTTGAACTCTTTTGGCATGTGAATCTCGGCATGTGAAAATGGTGCTATAAATACTAAATTCACATGCCGAGTCACCAAGAACTTTCTGCCAAGAACGACTGTTCTTTCGTTTTCAAGGAGCTCTCTCTCCTTGGCTGTGGGCATGTGAAGACGAGTTTTAAGGTATTTGTCTATCGCAAAGATATCGGAGCGTTTATCTCCCGAGCTTTTAAAGTAGGCAAACTCCTCCACCTCTGTTATCTCCACGCGCTCTATGAGGCTGTTTTTGTCGCGTTCTAGATACTCGAAACTTTTTGCTATTCCACTTGCATACGCTTCTAAAAGCGGGTTTGAAAAGGAGTGGCGAAAGTAGTTTCGTTTATAGGTGAGGTCTGCATTTGTCGTGTCGGTGAAGTAGTTCTTGGCATGTGAAAGAAGATACTCAATAAGCGACTCTTTGGTGGTGTGCAGCAAAGGGCGCAGAAGAGTGTATCCATTTCGATTCTCCTCATCTTGCATACCCAAAAGCTC
>JACXUD010000184.1 GCA_014764025.1 Campylobacterota bacterium
TTCAAAGAGCTTCGCATTTGGCAGTATAAACACAGCGAGCGCATGAACGTCATGGGGCTTTTCGGTGCGCCGGTATGGCTTCGCTCCGCCGTTTTATTCCGCTTGGCGATCGTGGATGCAATCATCTCCAGCCTTATAGCGTTCGGGGCATTCACCTACGCCGCAACACATCAAGTCGTGATCCAAAAACTGCAAAGCATCGGTATAGAGGTGAAGGTGTTCGATCTTATCCAAGATGCGCCTATCCTCTTTGGAATTGCAATGACGCTCTCGTTGATATTGGCGTTTTTGATCGTCATGGGGCATAAAGAAGAGGTATGAGATTTCTTTTTTTGGCGCCGCTTTTGGTGGCGGGAATTATCAGCGCGAGTGACATAGACGATCAGATAAAGCGTACAAGCGAGCGCATCGGCAGCTTTTCGCAAGACTACAGCAAGATCAACAAAGAGATGGCGCAAAACGCTAAAGATATCTTAATGCTTAAAAAAGAGATACTGAATCAAAAGAAGTATCTTGAGACGCTTCAAGCAGAGCTGAGCGATAAAGAGAAGAGCTATAACGAGAACCTTACGCTCCTTAAAGAGCTCAAAGAGAAGCAAAAGGAGCTTAAAAAAGCTCAAGACGACATCGAACAGAGACTCGTATTCACTATTGCACAGAGTGTGACGCTCTCTATCATCCTAGAGGAGGAGTACAGCACCAACGCAGAGTCTCTTATAGAGTTCGAGGTACTTCAGGATATGCTCAAACTCTCTAAAGAGAACGCGCAGCAGCTCAATCAGCAGTTCTTTTCCAATGCGAAGGATATAGAGCTTCTCAACCATCATGCAGCGGCGCTCGAGAGCGCAATCAGTACCATCGACGCAAAGCAAAAAGAGCTTATCAGCACGCAAGAGAAGAATAAAAAGGCGCTCGCACAGCTGGAGAAGCAAGAGGTCGCATATAAAAAAGAGCTCAAAGAGCTTTTGGGAAAACAAGACGAGCTGAAAAAGACGCTAGCAGAGCTTAATATCATAAAGATCGACGAGATCAATAAGGCTAAAGAGGAGGAGGAGCGCCGCGCGGCATTCGATGCTCAAGCAGGCGATGATCTGCCAAACGTCAAAAAGCACGGCAGCTCCTATCAAGCGGTCAAGACGATCCGCTATAAGGGGCCAAAAACGATCTCCCCAATTGATAACTATACTATTACTAAGACATACGGAAACTATACCGACCCGCTATACAGTATGAAGATCTTTAATGAATCGATCTCTCTGAAGCCAAAAGAGCCCAACGAGAAGGTTAAGACGGTCTTTAACGGCCGTGTGGTCTATGCAGACAAGACGGCGGTGCTTGATAATATCGTGATCGTCGAACATAGTGACGGACTCCATACTATTTACGCGAATCTGTCACAGATATCACCCGATATCAAAAAGGGGACAAAGATTAAAAAGGGCTATACGATCGGGCGCGTGAGCGAAGAGCTGATCTTCGAGGTGACGCAAAAGAGCTACCATATAGACCCGCAGACGCTCTTTCAATAGCTTTTGCGGCAATTCACATGCCGTATATTAGTTTTGTATAAACCCCGTTTTGCTATAATTGCGCAATTTTTTTTGAAAAGAGTCTCATGAAATTTATACAAACTCGTGGAATTGACCCGACAAAACCTACCTCCGTCACATTCTCGGAAGCAATTCTCAGTCCGATCGCCTCTTATGGCGGTCTTTATGTGCCTGAAAAACTGCCGAATCTTGGGATTGATTTTTTAAACAAACATCTCAACTCTAGTTATAAGGTGCTTGCAAAGGATATGCTCGAACATTTTGAGATCGATATCGAACCTAGTGTTATCGATGAGGCATTGGCACTCTATGACAAGTTTGACGATCCTGCCAATCCCGTACCCGTCGTTAAAGTAAAAGAGAATCTCTATGTGAGCGAACTCTACCACGGCCCGACGCGTGCATTCAAAGATATGGCGCTTCAGCCTTTTGGCGTGGTTCTCTCAAGCATTGCGCAAAAGAGAGGCGAGCACTATCTCATCTTGGCTGCGACAAGCGGCGATACGGGCCCTGCCGCATTAGAGACCTTTAAGAACCGCGCAAACGTCCAAGTGGCGTGTATGTATCCAGACGGCGGAACCAGCGATGTTCAACGCCTTCAGATGGTCACCGAAGATGCTCCAAATCTTAAGGTTATCGGTATCAACGGTGTCTTTGACGATGCACAAAGTGCGCTCAAGCGACTTCTTGCCTCAAACGAGTTCAAGGCGGCACTTAAAGAGAAAAACATCCTGCTCTCGGCTGCTAACTCGGTAAACTTCGGGCGTATCATCTTTCAGATCATCTACCATATTCACAGCTACCTTGAGCTTGTGCGTCAAGGTGCCTTAGCGATGGGCGAGAAGGTCTATCTTAATGTTCCAAGCGGCAACTTCGGCAATGCGCTGGGCGGATACTACGCATGGAAGATGGGCGTGCCGGTCGAGAAGATCATCATCTCTTCAAACGAGAATAACGTACTGACGCGTCTTATTAAAACGGGCAAGTATGACCTTCGCGGATGCGATGTGGTCAATACGACATCGCCTGCGATGGATATCCTTAAATCTTCAAACGTAGAGCGCGTGCTTTACGATCTCTTCGGCGAAGTACGTACAAAAGAGCTTATGGAGTCGCTTGAAGCGCATAACTTCTATGAATTGAGTGCCGATGAGCTCTCAAGACTCCGCGAATGTTTCGATGCAGACTTTGCCAACGGCGATGAGGGCAAGCAGTACATCAAAGATACGTTCGAGCAAGACTCATATCTGATGGACCCGCACACGGCGACCTGTTTCAAGGCCTATTACACATGCTCGAACCCACAAATCAAGAGCATCGTTTACTCGACTGCCGAGTGGACGAAGTTCTCTCCGGTCATCGCGAATGCACTCACCGGCGAAGTGGATGCAGAGGATATCGTGGCGCTTGAGTCTATCAGCAAGACTGCAAAATTAGAGATCCCTGCAATGGTAAAAGGACTCTTTACAAAACCTATCGCGCAGAGCACGGTGATAGAAAAAACCGAGATCGAAAAAGAGATACTCAGCTTTTTATAATCCCTTTTCTTTTCACATGCCAAACTTTCGGCATGTGAAACTCCCCCTCCTAAAACTTAAAGAGCGTCTCGGCGCTGAGCAGCTGTCTGTTCTTTCGAAAGAGCTTATGCATCGATTTTAAAATGGTGTTGAGGATCTTGATCGCATTTTCGGCGTAAGCCCCTTTATTGAGCATGATGCAGTCGGCTCGCTGCGCAAAAGCGGCATCGGTGATCTCCGCACGGCTTGGAAGGTTGCTCTTCATCATATTCTCTAAGACCTGTGTCGCATAGATGATCGGCATGTGAGCCGCCTCGCAGAGACTCAGGATCTCCTCTTGGATAAGCGAGAGGTTCTCAAAACCCACCTCTATCGCCAGATCGCCCCTTGCGATCATGATAGCGCTGTTGCCGTGCTCAATGAGTGCGTGCAAGATTGCCGGCAGATTCTCCACTCCTCTTTT
>JACXUD010000185.1 GCA_014764025.1 Campylobacterota bacterium
AACTTTTTGAAAATTTCTTCGTCGGATTTCTCACTCTTAGCTTTGGCTAGGAGTTTTAAAATCCTCCTTGAACTTAAATTCAAAAATTTGCTCTTCAAAGATCTATTTAGGGAATTTGGAGGTGCCCATTATTCAATTTTTATTTAAGGATTATCTATGTGCAAAGATTGCGGATGCAGCATCACGGCTGATGCCCACACACACGAGCATACTCATCATGACCACCACGAACATGATCATCATCATAGAAGAAGCAGTGAAGAGCACCAAAAGGCACACGCGCATCTGCACGACAACCCGCAGCTAAACGACCCGAAGACCATCTCGGTCATCTCGAAGATTCTGCACAAAAACGATCATGAAGCGGCACATAACCGTGCACACTTTGACGAGCACGGGGTTCTCTGCATCAACCTCATGAGCTCTCCGGGCAGCGGCAAGACGGCGCTTTTAGAAAAACTGGCAGATATTGCCGACTTTAAATTCAGCGTTATCGAGGGTGACTTGGAGACAAACCGCGACGCTGATAGACTCAAGGCAAAAGGGGTTGAGGCACACCAGATTCAGACGGGCTCGGCGTGCCATTTGGACGCGTTTATGGTGCATAAAGCACTGCACCACATCAGGCTTGCCGACATCGACGTCTGTTTTGTGGAGAACGTGGGCAACTTGGTCTGTCCTGCAAGCTACGACGTTGGTGCGCATCTGAACATCGTCCTTGTCTCCGTACCCGAGGGCAACGACAAGATCGCGAAATACCCCGTGATGTTTCGCTGTGCCGACTTGGTGCTTATCACCAAGACCGACCTGCTGCCGCACTTCGATTACGACATCGAAGCGGAGAAAAGAGAGGCAAGACGGTTAAAACCGAATGTGGACATCTTAGAGGTAAGCACCAAAGATGAAGCAAGCCTCAAGCGAGTTGCGCAGTGGATCAAGTTCAAGATGGAGATGCGCTAATGTGTCTCTCTATTCCCAGCAAAGTGACCAAGATCGACAAAGCAAACAAAACGGCAACGGTGGACACGATGGGGGTCAGCCGCGAGGCGAGCCTTGATCTGATGGAAGAGGGGAGCGTAAATATAGGTGACTACGTCCTTATCCACATAGGTTTTATTATGAACAAGATCGACGAAGAGGATGCGATGGCGAGTATAGAGACCTATAAAGAGATACTCTCCATCATGGATGAAGAGGAGTGTGCACGCGCCATAGAAGAGAGCGACAACTGTCCAAACGGCGGTGCGTGATGGCTCTAGAGCTCAAAAACCTCTATGATGACTTTCGCGATGCCGCGACCATAAAGGCCTATGCAAAGATAATCAGCGAAGATGCCGCGAAACTTGATAGGGCGATAAACATCATGGAGGTGTGCGGCGGCCATACCCACACCATCATGAAGTACGGCATCTTGCAGCTGCTGCCCCAAAACATCAAATTCGTCCACGGCCCCGGCTGTCCGGTGTGCGTGATGCCAAAAGAGCGGATCGACCACGCTTACGCTTTGGCGATGCAAGAGGATGTGATCTTGGTGACGCTGGGCGATATGATAAAGGTTCCCGGCAGCAAAGGGAGCCTGCAAGATGCCAGAAGCCGAGGTGCGGATGTGCGTTTTGTCTATTCGCCGCTCGATACGCTCAAGATCGCGTGCGAGAACCCCACTAAAAAGATCATCTTCTTTGCTATCGGTTTTGAGACCACGACCCCTATGAGTGCGGCACTTCTTGATGCCGTGATCAAACAAAAGATTCCCAATATCCTTTTCCATATCAACCATGTCACCGTACCCGAAGCGATGGAGCTGCTTTTAAGCGATGCAGAGTGCAAGATAGACGCCTTTTTGGGGCCAAGCCATGTGAGCGTCATCAGCGGATCAAAGATATATGAGCCTTTTCCCGTAAAATGGGGCAAGCCCGTAGTGGTTAGCGGCTTTGAGCCGGTGGACGTGATGGAGTCTATTAGCATGATAGTCAAACAGTTCTTAGAGAAACGGTGCGAGCTAGAGGTGCAGTACAAGCGCGCCGTGAAGCGTGAGGGCAATCTGAATGCGCAAAAGTTGGTGGATAAGTACTTTCAAAAAGCGGCCCATTTTCGCTTCCGTGGGCTTGGTGATATTCCGGGCGGGGGTCTTGAACTGCGCGAGGAGTTTGACGCCTACAACGCCGAGAAGATACACGCCGACATCTTGCCGCATGAGCCTATAAACGACCATAAGCTCTGCATCTGCGGCGAGATACTCAAGGGCAAGGCGACACCGCCGCAGTGTTCCATCTTTGGCACGGCGTGCAAGCCTAGCAGCCCCGTTGGGAGCTGTATGGTCAGCAGCGAGGGGGCGTGCGCGGCCTACTATAAATACGGAAACTTGGTATGAGTAAAATATTTTGGCATGTGAATCTGCTGCTGCTTTTGGCATGTGAGATATTCGCGTGGGATCTCTCACACCTCAAGCCTCTGCAGCTGAGTCCGCTCAGTGATGAGGAGAAACGCGTCATTATAGATGGCGGTACAGAGCGTCCATTTAGCGGCAAATATTACAAACACAACGAGGATGGAACCTACACCTGCAAACAGTGCGGTGCGGCACTCTATCGCTCAGGCGATAAGTTTGATAGCGGCTGCGGCTGGCCGAGTTTTGACGATGAGATAAAGGGTGCCATAAAACGCCTGCGAGACAAGGACGGCAAAAGAGTCGAGATACGCTGTGCGAAGTGCGATGCGCATCTGGGGCATGTTTTTCATGGTGAGGGTTTTACGGCTAAAAACACGCGCCACTGCGTAAACTCTATCTCGCTTGGTTTTGAGCCAAAAGCCGTTTTAAACGAGGCAAAGGCCTACTTTGCGGGTGGCTGTTTTTGGGGTGTAGAGTACTATATGGAGCAGCAAAAAGGTGTCAAGAGCGTTGTATCGGGCTTTATGGGCGGACATGTGAAGAACCCGAGCTATAAGGATGTGGTCTATAAGAAGACGGGGCATCTTGAGACGGTAGAGGTGACGTACGATCCAAAAGTTGTGAGTTACGAAACGCTTGCCAAGCTCTTCTTTGAGATTCACGACCCCACACAATCAAACGGACAGGGCCCCGATATAGGCAGCCAGTATCTCTCGGCGGTTTTTGTAGCAAACGAAGCCGAACGCCAAACGGTAGAGAAACTTATTGCAAAGCTTCAACAAAACGGCTTTAAAGTCGCGACAAAGATACTGAGCGCAAGCGAGTTCTATAGAGCAGAAGAGCAGCACCAAGACTACTATAAACGCCACAATAAAGCGCCCTATTGTCATGGGTATGTAAAGAGATTTAAGGATTAAAATGAGTGAAGCAGAAAAAAATAGAAACAATCCCCTGCACGGGATAAAACTCAAAGATATTTTAGAGGCTCTTGTGGATGAGTACGGATCGAGAGAGCTTTCACAGAGAATAGAGATACGCTGTTTTATGTTTGACCCTACCATCAACTCCAGCCTAAAGTTCTTGCGACAAACCCCGTGGGCAAGAGCGAAAGTGGAAGAGCT
>JACXUD010000186.1 GCA_014764025.1 Campylobacterota bacterium
CTCTTAGCTTTGGCTAGGAGGTGCGAGCCCCTCCTATAAATAGAGTAAAAATTGCTCCTTCTAAAATCGCACGTAGAGTTTTTAGAGGTGCCCTTATTTATATTTCAGATAATCTTCTTGGCTACAATCCTCAAAAAATATCGGAGGATAGATGCGTACCTATATTCGCAACTTTGTCGAACTCGCCTACTTTAAAAACTTCATAGTATTCTTGATCGTGCTCAACGGCATCGCTATGGGGCTTGAGACTTCACATGCCGTTATGAACTCATGGAGTCACTACTTGCATCTGCTGGATAGAGCGATCATTGTCATATTCACGGTTGAAGTAGCACTTCGTATTTACGCCTATAGGGCTGATTTTTTTAAAGATCCGTGGAGCCTTTTTGATTTTTTTATCGTAGCAATATCACTTATGCCTTCAAGCGGCGCATTCGATATATTAAGAATTCTAAGGGTATTGAGGCTCTTTAGGCTTATCACGGTCGTTCCGCAGATGAGAAAGATCGTAAGCGCACTTCTGAGCGTTATACCGGGCATGGCCTCTATAGCGGCACTTATGATGCTCTTTTTCTATATCTTTGCCATCATGGCTTTTCATCTTTACGGTGCGACATTCCCCGAGTGGTTCGGTACGCTTGGAGATTCTTTTTACACGCTCTTTCAGGTCATGACGCTTGAGTCTTGGTCTATGGGGATCGTTCGCCCGATAATGGAGAAACACCCCTATGCATGGAGCTTCTTTATCCCGTTCATCTTTATCGTCACATTCATCATGATAAATCTTATCGTCGCCGTCGTGGTCGATGCGATGAACGTAATGAACAAAGAGGAAGAGGAGCATATCATCGAAGAGGTAAAAAACTGCGATGATACGACAAAAGAGGAGCTTGTCGCGCTTAGAGCAGAGATTGCTGAGCTTAAAGCGATTTTACTTGCTACAAAGATGCCCACACCATCTTCAGATAGAGCATAAAGATCGATGTGTAGCCGACATCCTGAAAAATGAGCTCCCCTCGTGCATTGTATATAAGCGTGGTCGGAAAGACACCGACCCCATAGCGATGGGCTAAGGCTCCCTCTTTATCATTGAGAACACTAAAGGTGAGGCCGTTGTTTTGCATATACTCTATGATGGATCGATCATCAGAAGAGTTTACCGCAACGCTGAGAACGTCAAAACGCTTTGAAATAAATTCGATATTGGGTGCTTCGACCCTGCATACGGGGCACCACGTTCCCCAAAAGTGTACCATCAACGGTTTGGCATGTGAGAATCTATAGCTGCGCCCATCTATAAGTTTGAACTCCTCTTGAGGTAGCGTCACTTCGTTTAGACTCATCGAGCGGTAGTAGCTAAGCGCGTTGGCCGCTAAGAACATGACCGCTACAAACATAATGATCTCTTTGAGATAGGCTTTGATTTTTGATCGCATCGTGTAACTTTATGAGTAGTTATATGTTGATGATTTTATCACGGATAGCTATATTTTAAATAAATGAAAGCCTTTTAAGACTAGACTTACGGAGTTAGCAAAAAGGAAAATAATGAACAAATTTCTATTATCACTTATGGCGTGCGCTCTTTTAGTTGGCGGCTGTACGCAGCAACAACATGCAAAAGCACCGCAGATATTTCAGATGGTAAACGAACAAGAGGCAACGCTGGTACAAGAGGGAAAAGAGAGACGTTATTGTGTTTGTTGCGGTATGGATCTGGTGCGTTTTTATAAGACTTCACATGCCGCACAAGAGGGCGATAAGCAACATCAATACTGCTCTATCCACTGTCTAGAGGAGCATTTGGGGCAAGGTATTACGCTTAAAAATCCAAAAGTCGTCGATGTAGCGTCACTGAAGTTCATTCCAGTAGGTGAGGCGCACTACGTTGTGGGCAGCAAAATTCGCGGAACCATGAGCAGAGTGAGCAAATACGCTTTTGCCAAGCTAGAGGATGCGAAAAAGTTCCAAGAAGAGAATGGCGGCGAGATCATGGATTTTGCAGCGGCACGAAAAAAGGCGCAAGAGGATTTTAAGCACTACGCTCACTAGCTCTCTTTTGGAGCACACCTTTGTGTCTTATTTGTAGATAAAACGTGCCGCTCCAAAAACAAAGAGCCCTAGTGCTAACTCTTTAAGCTCCGGATTATAGAGCAGAGTAAAGAGAGCCCCAACTATCACTAAAAGTGAGAGTGCTTTTGCGTTGATATGCTCTTTGATACTCTTTTGTATCGACTCTAGCTGCTCGTTAGAGAGCTCAACGACAAGCTCGTTTGAGCTGATCTTTTGTATGGCCGAGCGTGCATCTTTAAGTAAAAACGGCAGCTCTTTAATCTCATCCCTCATCGTCTCAAAAAGAGTCCCTTTAGCTCCAAGCGCTTTAGGAATATTTTGTTGCAGAATGGGCAAAATATCCTTCACGCCGTTAAAGTTCTCTATATAGGTCGTTCCAAGACCTTCGATAATAGCACTCACCCGTAAAATATAGATCGCGTCGCTTGGAAGCTTAAAAGGCAGATCGCGCGTCGATTCCAAAACTTCAAAGGCCAGCTTCTGCATCGATTCGCTGCTAAGATTGTCGTTGGAGAAGATTTCGAACATCTTTGCGCTAAACTCGGCAAGTTCCGCGGCAGGGGCCTCATAGGCGATTGTGCCGAGTTTTTTGTTTGCGGCAATGTAGCGCTCGTAATCTTGCTCATTTGCCGCTTTGATGAGCTCTATGATGGCTATGCGCGTGTTGTTGGGAACACGCTTGAGCATTCCAAAGTCAAGTAAAATCAGCTCACCCTCTTTGGAGACAAGCAGATTTCCCGGATGCGGATCGGCATGAAAATAGCCTTTGATGAGCATCTGTGAAGTATAAAAATCAACCAATGTCGCAATGAGTTTTTTGAAATCTATATTGTGTTTTAAAATAGAGGCTTTATCATCAAAACGAAACCCCTCTTCAAAGCTCATCACCAGCGCATCGTCGCCGCAAAGCTCAGGATAGGGCAGAGGAAATCGAATCCCTGCATCTTTGTAGGTGCCGGAGAATTTTAGAAGATTTTGAAGTTCATGCGTTAAGCTTGTCTCTTCTAGGATCATCTTAGAAAATTCGCTAATGAGTGCATCGATGGAGTTTTTAGTGTAGTGTGAAAAGAGCGGAGCAAAGAGACGGTTAAAGAGAGTGATGATCTTGATATCGGCGACAACGCGCTCACGGATGTGAAGTCGGCGCAGCTTTACGGCAACTTTTTGGCCATTGTGTCTGTATGCCACATGGACTTGACCGATAGAAGCCGATGCGATAGGCTCTTTTTCAAAAGATGCAAAAGCTGTCTCTGTGAATGCTCGTTTATAGACTCTCTCAAAATCATCTTGACTCATCGGCGGCAGAGCGTCATGAAGCTCTTTGAGCTCCTCTAAATAGCTTTTATCAAAGAAATCCGAACGCGTTGCCAAGACTTGGGCTAGTTTGATAAAACTCGCTCCAAGGGTGATAATAGTGCGTTTGAGACT
>JACXUD010000187.1 GCA_014764025.1 Campylobacterota bacterium
ATGAACTCAAGACCCAGAAGCTTTACTTTGTGTGCATGCAGCATTACACGTCTCGCACGTCTTCCGCCATACTGCTCATCACCGATGATCGGATGTTCTATGTAGCGGAGGTGTGTTCTGATCTGATGGGTTCTTCCTTGATGGATGATACATTTTACTTTTGTCTTTTTTGCACTAACAATATCGGGGAAGACCTCCGTACGAGCACTTTTTCCCTTATTCGAGACATTCGAGTAGGCCTTGTTGTTCTTTTTTGTCGTCAAGATCGGTCTGTCTATATCGCACGGTTCGCTCAAGATCCCCTCGACCCAAGCGATATACTCCTTATAGACTCTATCTTGCTTGAACTCTTTGATCGCTTTCTCACGAAACTCCTCATTTTTCACAAGCATCAAGACGCCGCTAGTCTCGCGATCAAGCCTATGCAGAAGCTGTGTCCCTTTGAACTCTTTTTCTATCTCGTCGGAGTTTACAAAAGGCGGCTTATCGACAACGACTAAGTCCTCATTCTCGAACAAAACCGCAATCTTGCCGAGTTTTTCAACGCGGAATATCGTCTTTTCGTCCAGCTCTCCTCTTGCTATGAGCACTTTATTGTTCGCTACATAGACAAGGCCCCTATCGATCAATGACTTGGCTTTTGCATTTGAAATGCCTTCTTGCATTGCTAGCAGCTTATACGCTTTATCTTTTGCCATTTTCATTTCCTATTATTGTGTTTAATTTATCTACAACCCTATCTAGATCTATCTTCTCGTCCACTTGAGATTCCGGCAGATTTTCACATGCCAAAAGCGCCTCATATATCTCTTGCGCCTCTACATACTGCACATGATGAACATATTTAAAAAGCTCTTTTTGATGAAAGAAATTTTTTCCGGTCACTATCTTGCACCTAAAGTGCGCAGGCTCCAATGGGTTGTGCCCTCCAACGTCATCTCTGAAGGCGCCGCCTAGTATCGCTATATCACTTATAGCGTATATGTTGTTCAGCTCACCCATCATATCGACAAGAACCATATCTGAATCAAAACTTTCGGCATGTGAAAAACGAGAGAGGCTTAATCCATGCTCCAAAGCAAACTTCTGCATAAGAAGATAGACACTCTCAAATCTCTCAGGATGCCTTGGAACGATTATCAGTTTTGATGCACCGCTCAAATAACGGCCATAAGCATCAAGGATTGCCGCTTCTTCGCCGTTGTGCGTACTGGCACCGACTATAACTTTAGCCTCAGGCTTTTGATACTTTTTCGTCGCTTCTATTTTTGCCGCCAATTTTATATTGCCGACCACTTCTATATTATGTGCCCCAAGCGCCAAAAAACGGTTCTTATCCGCTTCACTCTGTGCAAAGACAATATCTACATAAGATAGAAGGCGCTTGTAGAACCACGCGAACTGCAGATATCGCTTTGCACTCTTCTCTGATATTCTTGCATTGAGCAGAACCACTTTTCCGCCGCGCATCGCCACGATGCTAAAGAGCATGAACCAAAACTCTGCCTCTAAGACAATAAGCAGTTTTGGTTTTTTGATCCAAAACGGTAAAAAGAGCTCGTAAGGGAGATATCTTGTCTGCGCCTTATACTTTTTTGCTTCAGCCTGCCCCGTCTGAGTGATCGTCGTGATCTTTATATCTTTTGTCTCCAAGGCTTCTAAAATCGGCTTCAAAGCTCGTGCTTCCCCGAGCGAGCAGACGTGAAACCATACGCCTTTATCATCACTGAAACTTCCATTTTTAAAAAGAAAAAAACGCGAAGGTATCGACTCTTTATATTTTGATTTGAACGAAAGATAGAGTAAAAGCGGCAGTGCTACGATATAGAGCACACCGCTTAAGATGTAATAGAGTAGGTTAAAAGGGTTCAAGCCCTATTCTTCACTGCTTTGCAAGTAGAGGATTCTTCCGCAGTGTGGACATGTCGTAATCTCTTCTGCACGGATAACGTCTGCATAGACTTTATCGTTGATTACCATATGACAACCCATACATGCTTGATCTTCAACAGGTACGACAGTTGAGTTTTTAGCCCAGCGACGGATTTTTTGATAGAATGCCAACCCTTTTTGATTGATGCTTCCGATAAGTTTCTCTTTTTTGGCAAAAACGTCTTGACGTGCTTGATTGATAACTTCTAGTTTAGCATCTACATCGGCTTTTACGGCTGCGATGTTTGTTTCGATCTCAGCCAGTGATGCTTTTACGGCACTCAGCTGCTCGTTTTTAAGATCGATGATCTTCTCCAAACGTGCGATCTCTTCATTTGCAAAAGCGATCTGCTCTTTAGCGATCTCCTCTTCAAGCTGAAGCGATTTCATCTCACGCTCAGTTTTTACTTCATTGCTTTTTTTTGCATTGCTCTCCATCTTTGCAGAGAGTTCTTCCAAGTGAAGTTCATTTTTTTTCTTTTTAAGCTCTTCTTCTTGAATCTCACTTGTAAGGTTCATAATATCTGCGTCAAAGCTCTTCTTTTTGGCTAAGACGGCGTCATATTTATAGTTCGCCTCTTCGATTTGCGGTTCAAATGCATCGATCTCTTTATCTACTAACGAGAGATCTATCAACTGCTTTAAATGTTGGTTCATCCATGTCCTTTTTGGGCTAAATATATATGAAAGGGTTTTTCGATGGTGAAATTATAACTTCTAAACCTAAATTTTTCAAATGTTTCAGCAAAATTTCACCAAAAAAGCGCTCGCTCTCATAGTGGCCTATATCAATCATCGAGAGTTTCAGGCTGCTTGCCTCCATAGCATCATGATATTTTATATCACCCGTCAAAAAGCAATCAGCATCAATAGAGCGCATCAAAGAGGCGCCCGAACCCGTAGTGAGTGCCGCAACCTTCACATAGTCGCTGCATTGCACGCACTTGATATGCGTCAAACCGAATGCTCGCGCTACTTTTTTGCTAAAGAGTTCAAAACTCTCATTGACGTTTAGATAAGCTACAAAACCGTCTTTGTAGGCTATATCGTAGCCAAGTACCTCTTTTGAGACATATTCGTTGAGATGTGTCTGGTCAAAATTGGTGTGCATAGCAATGTTTGATATACTCTTTTGGATCATCTTCTCCAACAAGTTTGCAGGGTATTTGCTAAACTCAAGCTGTTTGAGCCCGCCGAATATGAGCGGATGGTGCGTTATAAGAAGCGTATCCTCTTCGAGCGATTCGATCAGCGCTTCATCTACGTCGATACTGAGGACGACTCTTTTGACCTCGCGCGACATATCGCCTACCAATAGACCCGAGTTATCCCACTTCTCTTGCAGTTCAAAAGGTGAGAGTGCATCTAAAAAATTGTAAATATCGACTAATTTCATGACGCAATATCACCTTTTTTGATCTTCTCAATCTCATCTTTTGCCTCTTGAAAATCAGGCTCTATCGCTAATGCTCTCTCATACATAACGATAGCCTCCTCCTCTTGGTTCAT
>JACXUD010000188.1 GCA_014764025.1 Campylobacterota bacterium
CGCTTGGTTCTGCTCGGCGCAGCGCCCGCGCACACTTGTGTGCTTTAAGGCACTCTCTATGAATCTGATTCTCTCTATAGAAAGCAGCTGTGACGACAGCGCTATTGCACTGACAGATATAGATACCTTAAAGCTGGTGTTTCATAAGAAGATATCCCAAGAGATAGAGCACTCCATCTACGGCGGTGTCGTGCCCGAACTTGCCGCACGCCTGCATGCCGAAGCGCTTCCAAAGATATTAGAGCAGTGCGAACCCTACTTTAACGATATTAAAGCGGTCGCGGTCACTACCTCTCCGGGTCTTGCCGTAACGCTTGTCGAGGGTGTCGTTATGGCAAAAGCGATAAGCGTGGCGCTTAATATCCCTCTTATCGGAGTCAATCATCTTATTGGACATATCTACTCTTTATTTATAGAGAAAAAAGCGGAGCTTCCGCTTACGGTCCTTTTAGTCTCGGGAGGACACACGCAGCTTATGGAGGTCGCAAGCCTTGAGAAGATAGAGACGGTGGCAAAGAGTATGGATGACAGCTTCGGGGAGAGCTTCGACAAAGTTGCCAAGATGATGAATCTGGGTTATCCAGGCGGGCCGCTTATCCAAGCACTTGCACAAAAAGGCGACAGCGCCAAGTTCGCCTTTCCAATTCCGCTGGCTCAATCTCCGCTGCTTGCTTTCTCCTACTCCGGGCTGAAAAACGCCGTGCGTCTTGAGATTGAAAAAAGCGATAGCGAGGCTTATCCCGATATTGCCGCCTCATTTGAGCACGCCGCAACGATGCACATCATTCAAAAGCTCAAAAAATACTTCAAGCAAAGAGCGCCTAAGCGCTTTGCGATCGTGGGCGGAGCAAGTGCCAATCTCTATCTGCGTTCACAAATCGAAACACTTTTAAAGCCCTACAAGGCAGAGCTCATGCTCAGCGAGCTCCAATACTGCTCGGATAATGCGGCGATGATAGGCAGAACGGCGGTCGAGCTCTATAAAAAAGGGGCATTTTCCTCTCTGGATGCTCTTGATGTTGTTCCAAAAAGTAACATATAAATTTTTTTCGCTACCTTTTTTGGCACAAAAATATCACAATAAAGCCTATTTATAGGGCTTTTGTCTCAATTCATACCTTGCATGAAACTTAAATGATGTTTATGTCCAAACAGACCTTTTGTAATTAAGAGTAAAATTATCCGATTTAAGTAAACTTCTCTCATAACTTTAAAAAATAAAAAAGAAGGAGCCAAAATGGCAACTACAAAATTCAAAGGTACAGACGTAGAATTATTAGGAAATCAAGTAAACGTAGGTGATAAAGCACCTGAAGTTACTGTTGTAAACTCAGCTGGTTTAGCTGATGTTGTTGTTGGTGGTGCACAAGGCGTAAAACAACTTATCATCGTTGTTCCATCATTAGATACAGGTGTATGTGCTACTGAAACTCGTAACTTCAATGCAAAAGCTGCTTCATTAGAGGGTGTAAAAACTACTGTTGTTTCTATGGACCTTCCATTTGCTGCCGGACGTTTCTGTTCTGCTGAAGGTATCTGTAACCTAACTGTTGCTTCAGATTTTAGAAACAAAGATTTCGCTAACGCATACGGCGTACTTCTTGGCGGTTCTGTACTTGCTGGTGTAACTTGCCGTGCTATCTTCGCAGTAAACGAAGAGGGTATTGTTACTTACAAAGAGATCGTTCCAGAGATCACTGAAGAGCCAAACTACGACGCTGCTCTTAACGCTGTTAAATAATTAACACAATAATATAACTTTAGCCGCTCCCTCCCAAAGCGGCTGATGCAATGAGCATTGCTTATTATTCTTTCTCCTTTATCTTAAAACTCTTCAGCCTTCCCAACTGAAGAGTTTTTCTCCTTTTTAAGTCCTAACCCAAAAATATCTGTTATAATTGAAAACTATCAAATAACGGAGAGTATTATGAAAAAAAGAGTCTCGATTTTAGCCGCAGCCGTTGCTTTGTCTAGCACGCTGAGTGCAGATTTTTTACGCGTAGAGCTTGGCGCGGGTAGTTGGATGCAAACGCCAAAAGGCATGATTGAAGCAGAAGTTACAGGTGTTAAAGGTACAGATACTTCATCTGAAACGCAAGAGGCAAAACCGTATGCTTGGATCTTGATCAAGCACTTTGTGCCGGTAGTTCCAAATCTGCGTGTAGAGTATGCCCAAGTTTTAAATAGAGGTACTGCTAGCGGTACATTTGCTGATTTTACGGCAGCTTTATCAAAATCTGAGCTTTCAATGAATCAAATTGACTTTGCTCCATATTATAATCTTTTGGATAACACAGCATGGATCACGCTTGACGTGGGGGCTGATTTTAAAATGATCGATGTATCATACAAAGTTGCTGGTGTTACGATGAATGGGTTTCCAAATCAGACATACGATAAAGCTGAATCAGTAGTTATCCCGATGGCATACCTGCGTACTCGCGTTCAGGTGCCCATGACGGGTCTTGGCGTGGAAGCCGACGTGAAGTATGTATCGTACAATGAAAATACGGTTTACGATGCACGCGCAAAAGTGGACTACACTTTTGAGATCACGCCGCTTATCCAGCCGGGCATAGAGGTCGGGTATCGTGTTCAAAAATATAAAACCGATCAGCTTCAAAATATTGCCGCAGATATCGATTTTGCGGGTCTCTATGCAGGAGCGATGCTTCGTTTTTAGCCATCTGCCTCTCTTTTTCACATGCCGAAATGCGGCATGTGAATCTAGAGCAAGACCTCTCACATATTTTGTAACCTAATTTGATTATAATAGCCAAACAAAGGCTCAAACATGGAATCAAAAAAACTCACCGCATATCTTACTTGTGAAAAGTTCACATCCAATATCTATCAGGCGTTAGAAGAGCGCTATAAGGCCTCTCTCCATAAAGATGTCATCGTCGTAAATCTCGAGCGAGACGAGCAGATAGTGCTTTTTAAATATGGAGTGGTCGTATCATGGAGCGTCAGTTACGAGAATCTCAAGTTTTTTCGAGACTTTATCGGCGACTATGAGATCGCTCCGCTCGAGAGGGATATAATAGAGGAGTTCAGCTATGAGAGCGCGAACGACTTTAAGATACAGCACGATACCGTTTCGTTGGAAAACGATACGATGCTGACACGCATCGCGCTTTCACATGCCGTTGCGCAAAACGTGAAGCTTGAGGTATTTGAAAAATATATTCAAGAGAGCATCGAAGAGAATGCGAATATTCCGCTTCAGCTCTCACAAACAGGCAAGATCATGCTCTCTAAAAAAGAGCTCTCTAAAAAGATGGGTGAGCTCTTTTTGGTCAAGAGCAGCCTCAATCTGCACTATGACCTTCTTGATACTCCTGATTTTTTTTGGGAGTACCCGGAGTATGAGAGCTACTACGAGAAGATGATAAAGTATCTTGACCTGCGTGCTCGCGTAGAGGT
>JACXUD010000189.1 GCA_014764025.1 Campylobacterota bacterium
AGAGCCCTTACTTTTTGCTCTTTAAGCGCCTCAAGCTTATGCAACTGCTCCTCTTCGTAGATGCCGTAGAGATAGCGCTCCATATTGTTTATAGGGTACTCTTTTGGGGTGTATGGAGCTTTGGGTGCTTCGAGCAGCTTCTGCCCTACGCGCACTTCGCGAAACGAAGCGTAGAGATCGACATGCCGAAGCGCCTCAAGGACGATCTCATTCTCATCTAGGATGATGATGTTTGTGTGCTTGCCGGTAAACTCCAGCTGCAAATATGTGGTCTCGCTCTTGTAGGCCGAGGCGACAGAGAGTTCAAAACGAATTATTTTATCATCGTTATGCAGTGCAACGCTCTTGATGTCGGCTCTGTTGAATCGCTTAAAGAGCAGAACATCAAAAGGGGCACTATAGATCTTCGAGCGCACGAAATCGGCGCATTTGAATATCTTGGCATGTGAAGCGCTCATATCGAAGTAGAGCACATCATCTTTGTCGAATACTATTTTGAGCACACGGTCATCGACACGGTAGATGGCGGAGATTTTTCTAAATCGCTTGATATACTCAACGATCTGTCGTAAGTGGGAATGTTTCATAAAGCAGATTGTAACATGAAAAGTATGTTAGTATATGCTTTTGGGCACCTCTAAAAACCCTACGCGGTTTTAGAGGTGCCCTTTTATTTCAAAAGCGAGTTTTCACATGCCGACACTTTTCATCCTCACCGTTTTGATATTCGGCATCATACTTCTTGGATGGCTGTTGTGGAAAAAAGAGCAAGAGATCAAAGCCCTCAAATCAAGACAAGAGCTTCAAAAGAGCGAGGAGTTCAAACGCGAGCAGGCTCTGCTGCTGCACAACCGCGTCTCAAAAATGAGCGAGACGCTCAGCATCATCGCCCATCAGTGGCGCCAGCCCCTTGCCGCCATCAGTTCGACGGCCGCGACTATCGAGCTTAAACTCCTGCTGGAGGATTACGACAAGGAGCTCTTTTTAAAGAGCATCAAGGAGATCTCGGCCTATGCGCAGCACCTCAGCCTTACCATCAACGACTTTCGCAACTTTTTCAAAGACTCCAAGATCGCCTCTTTGACCACATTTGAGAGCATCATCGAAGAGGCGGTGCAGATGATGCACCTCTCGCTTGAGAGCAAATCAATCGCACTCGAGATACAAAACGACTACACAAAGCCGCTCTATGCCTATGAGCAGGAGTTCAAGCAGGTGATCCTCAGCCTGCTGCGCAACGCCGAAGAGGCGATAGCAAAAGCTCAACCACAAAGCCCTACGATCCGGATACACACCTACGAGCACAACGGCGAAGCCTGCTTTGAAGTATGCGATAACGGAGGAGGCGTTGAGAAGGAGATCATAGAGAGGATCTTCGAGCCCTACTTCTCTATGAAGACGAAAAAAAGCGGTGCGGGGCTTGGTCTGTATATGGCAAAGACCATCATAGAGAGCCACTCTTTTGGCTCCCTAGAGGTACACAACGAAAATGAGGGAGCCGTCTTTACCATCAAAGTCGATCCAAAGATATTAGGCAGCTCGTTTTAGCCCGCTAAAGCCTTAGCGTTCCAGCAGGGTCGCTTCGGGGCGTCCTATATAGTGGCCCTGCGCATAGTCGATGCCGCACTTTTTGACGATCTCATAGACCGCCTCGTCCTCGACGAACTCAGCGATAGTCTTAATCCCAAGCGTCTGCGCCAAATTCACGATCGCACGCGTGATGGTACGGTTGCGTTCGCTCTCTTTAAGCCCTCGGATAAAGACCGCATCTATCTTTATGTAGTCGAGCTTTATCTCTAAAAGACGCGAAAAGTTCGAATTCTCGATCCCGAAATCATCGATGGCGATCTTAAATCCCATCTCTTTTAAAGTGTTGAGCTGCTGCGCTACGCGGATGCTGTTCTTTGCCACCGTGACATTTTCGAGTATCTCAAAGGTCACACGGGCAGGATCGATAGAATGAAGCTTGAGCTTCTCTTTTAAGAACTCCTCAAGATACCCCTCCAAGAGATCGCGTTCGGTGATATTGATAGAGAACTCATAGCCGTTTTTGGAAAAGAACTCGAAGCTCTTGTTGATCATCATGCGTGTTATCGAGGTGAGGTAGCCCAGCTTCTCGGCGGAGTGCAAAAAGTAGTAAGGCACGATCATCTCCCCCTCGAACTCGCCGCGCGCTAGCACCTCGTATTTGAAGACATCGCCGCTCTCTACATTTTGAATCGGCTGGAAATAGGGGATTATCCTATCACCCAAAACCATCTCGCGCGTGTTTTTCAGCCATCTGATGCTCTCTTTTTCGTCGCTGTAGCAGTGGATGTCGTCATCAAAGACCTCGAAGTGGCGCGCCCCTAGACTTTTGCTCTTCTCAAGGGCGAACTCGCAGTTGATGATACTCTGGCTCATCTCCTCTTGAACCTTAGCGATACCGATATTGAAGGTGACGCTGATCTCGACCTCATCATCCATCCGAAGGTTCTTTGCATCGAAAAAGGAGATGATCTGCTGTGCAAAATCACGCATCTCTTGGCTGCTTGTGTGGGCCAGCAAGATGACGAATCGGTCGGACTCTACTTTATAGAGCGTACTTCGCTCGTGCAGATGCCTCTCGAGGACCCTCGACGTCCTTGCCAGCACCTCGTCCGCAAAGCGCTTGCCGTGCTCTTTGTTGATGGTGGAGAAGTTGGCGATATCAAGTAGCATCATATAGTCGTATCGGCTCTTTTGCATATCCTCTTGCAGTTTAAGCGCGTTAAAGAGATTCGTGTTGCTCTCGTGGTAGTACTTGTAGCGCAGCTCCCGGGTCTGCTCCTCTACTTTTTGCTCCAGATCGCGCTGATACCCCTCAACTTCACGCTCCAGCCTTATCTTGTTGGCGATCTTGGCGATGGTGATAAAGAACTGGTCGAGCTGGATGGGTTTGAGCAGGTAGCCATCGATCCCGAGCTTGATACTCTCTAAAAAGTAGTCGGTGTCGTTATAGGCGGAGAGGATAAAAAGAGGGATCTTGATGTCGTGCTCACGGATGCGCTCGATAAGGCGGATACCGCTCAGTCGCGGCATGTTTATATCGGTAAAGATGATATCGTAGTCATGATCGGAGTACCTCTGCCACCCCTCCTCGCCGTCGTTTGCGATATCCACCTCTTTAAAGACGGTAGCAAGAAAGGTCTGAGTGGCACTGCGCGCGACCTTGTCGTCTTCGACGTAGAGGACGCGCATCGTCTTTGAAATGCTCATGACTTGGTCTAAACTAGCTTTTTCCATTTCGATCCATATAGTTAAGGGCACCTCTAAAAACTCTACGTGCGATTTTAGAAGGAGCAATTTTTACTCTATTTATAGGAGGGGCTCGAACCTCCTAGCCAAAGCTAAGAGGAAGAGGCCT
>JACXUD010000190.1 GCA_014764025.1 Campylobacterota bacterium
GAGCCCTCTGCTGAAGAGAACCCAGTGTTAACGTAGCCAATCGGAATTACTTCCGATGGCGTTTTAAATAAAAGGCGCTAGCGCCGTGAGCCCTCTGCTGAAGAGAACCCAGTGTTAACGTAGGGATTGGGAATTATTTCCCCACGCGTATAAACATCACTGAAACGTCGTACCGCCGTCAACGACAATGGTCTGACCCGTCAGCCAAGAAGACTCATTCCCGCATAGAAACAAACAAGCACCCGTCAAATCTTCGGCTTCACCCATACGTGAAAGCGGTGAGCGTTTGACGACCTCCGCTTTGACCTCTTCGTAGTTAGGGAAGGCTTTGAGCGCATCAGTATCAATAGGGCCGCCACTTACCGCATTGACGCGGATGTTTTTTTCACCAAGCTCAGCCGCCGCATAGCGCACCATCGCCTCAACAGCCGCTTTGTTGCTTCCGTGACCCGCATAGTTCGGCGTATAGACAAGGTTACCAGTCGAACTCATGCTGATAATGCTGCCGCCGCCCACTTTCTCCATTCTTTTAGCCGCTTCTTGCGCACCGACCACAAACGCATCGACCGTTGCAGTCCAGATGTTGTTGAGACCTTTTGGCTTCAGACGCATGAACGGCCCAAATCCGCCCACAACCGCACGCCCGGAGATGATGGCGTTGGAGATGAAGAAGTCGAGTCTATCGAAATCTGCATCAAACTGTGCATAGACATCTTTGTATGTCTCAGGCTCTAAAATATCGAGTTTATAAGCACGAGCCTTTACGCCGTATTTTGCTTCGACATCGGCGATGATCTCATTGGCCGCATCCGCTTTTGTAGCATAGGTAAATGCTACGTTGCATCCTTTTGCCGCAAAAGCATAGACGATCGCTTTACCGATACCGCGTGTACCGCCGCTTACAAATAGAGTTTTTCCTTGCATTATAATCCTTTGATTTCGTAGTTTTTCATGATGGCTTCGAGCTTTTTCATATTCTCTGCACTCGGTGCCACAAGCGGCAGACGATACTCTAGCGTAGGGGTAAGTCCTGCAATATACATAGCCGCTTTTATCATGACGGGGTTTGACTCGACAAAGAGAACTTTATTGAGCGGGAAGAGTTTGTCATTGATCGCTTTCGCACCCGCGAAGTTACCTGCTAGAGCTAAACGAACCAGCTCGCTTTTCAGATCAGGCATCAGGTTTGACGTAACCGATGTGATACCCGCTCCGCCGTTGGCGAGAATAGGGTAGTCGATCGCATCGTCACCGCTAAATACTTTAAGCTCAGGACGGCGGGAGAGCAGCTCGATGGTTCTCTCTAGGCTTCCCGTTGCCTCTTTGATGCCGTAGATGTTCGGCAGATCATCAAAAAGACGGATCACCGTATCGGCGCTGATATCGACAACCGTGCGCCCAGGAACGTTATAGAGCATAAATGGCATCTCCGGTACGGCTGATGCGATCGCTTTGTAGTGCTGATAGAGCCCCTCTTGGCTTGGTTTGTTGTAATAAGGTGCAACGGAGAATATAGCGTCAACACCGCAAGACTGCGCCGTCTTTGCCGCTTGGATAGCTTCTGCCGTCGAGTTGCTTCCGGCCCCTGCGAGGACTTTAGTACGTGTGCCTTTGCAGACCTCTACCGCGATCTCCATACAGCGTCTATCCTCATCATAGGTAAGCGTTGCGCTCTCGCCCGTCGTTCCGACGGGGCAGACTGCGTCGATGCCGTTGTCGATCTGACGTTTGATAAGAGCCGCAAAAGTAGCCTCGTCAAGTTTGCCATTTTTAAATGGTGTAATAAGTGCAGTCGTCGAACCTGTTACTATATTCATTTAGTTACCCTTTTTTAAAATTACTGTTGTCGAGTGGTCAAAGTTAAAATACTCATTTGCCACACGTTTTATCTCTTGTGTCGTGAGCGCTTCAAGGTTTTGCTCATACTCTAAAAGCGGTTGAAGATCACCGCGGACAAAATAGCCCCCAAAGAGATCGGCTACGCTTGTAGAGCTCTCAAGCGAATAGATGAAATCGGCTTTGGTATTGATCTTGACCTTGTCAAGCTCGGCTTGCGTGATGACACGGCTTTTGAGCGACTCTATCTGTTTGATGAGCTCTTGCTCGACATCTTCCGCTTTTACGCCCGGATTGCATGATGCCAAGAAGATAAAGAGTCCCGGATCGATATTGGCCATATTATAGGCATAGACCTGATTGACCATCTGCTTTTTATCTACCAGCTCTTTGTAGAGTCGTGAGCTTTTACCCGAATAGAGCACTTCGGAGATGACGCTTAAGGCTACTTGGTCTTTGTGCTTGAAGTCGGGGATGTGGAATGTGATGGCTATCATCTCCACTTCGCTCTCTTTGTAGAGCGTCACGCGTCTTGGGCCATCTTGTTTTGGCTCCACGAACTTCACTTCAGGGATCTTTGTGCGGTTTGGAATAGCCGCAAAGTGCTTCTCTGCCTTTTTAAAGACCTCTTTTGGCTCAACGTCGCCCACCACCATCAGCACTGCGTTGCTTGGCTGATAGTAGGTCTTATGAAAGTTTCTGATATCTTCGATCTCCCATGTCTGGATGTCGTTCATGAAACCGATCGGCGTCCAGTGGTATGGATGATAGAGATAGGCAGTGTTGAACATCCTAAAATAGAGATACCCAAGCGGGTTGTTATCCGTTCTCCATCTTCTCTCTTCGGCGACTACATCACGCTCGGGCTGGAACTCTTTGTCTTTGAGGCTCAAGTTCGCCATGAGCTCCGCATAGAGCTTGAGTGACTTGCCGAGGTTCTCAGAGCTTGATTTGATGTAGTAGTGCGTATAGTCAAACCCCGTCGAGGCGTTATTAACACCGCCGATACTCTTGACCTCTTTGTCGAACTCACCCGCTTTGAGGTTTTTGCTAGACTTGAAGTTCATGTGTTCAAGCATGTGTGCGATACCCGTCTTGCCCATCACTTCGTTGCGGCTGCCGACCTTGTAGAATATATCGGTCGTGATGACGTTGCTTTGGTTGTGAAGCGGTATCACGACCACTTCGAGTCCATTTTTGAGAGTTTTTTTCTCATACTTTGGAAGAGATGATGCCATAAGTGCTCCTGTTAATAGCATGAGTGCAGCGATACGTTTCATTTGCGTGCTGCACCTATTGCTTGGGTTATATTTGTGTAGCCATCAGCCTTGAGAAGCTCGATAAGCCCTTTATTGATATCACGAACCATATCCGGGCCTTGAAAGATAAGCCCCGTATAGATCTGAACAAGTGAAGCACCCGCTTTGATACGTCTGTATGCCTCCTCGGCGCTATCGATCCCGCCGATAGAGATGAGTGTCGTTTTGCCGTAGAGCTCTTTGGCGATTGCGTCAAAGATGGCAAAGCTCTTCTCTTT
>JACXUD010000191.1 GCA_014764025.1 Campylobacterota bacterium
AACTTGACGGCTAAGGCACTCGGCAACGTCAAAAGCACTACGCTTGGAAGCTTGAGCCGCAAAGAGAACGACTATGACTACGTCGCTTCGAACCAGCTCAAAGCGATTCTCTATGAAGGCACAGTGCTGGCTCAAAGCGCAAGCGGTACAAAAGAGAGCGTCGAAGCGATCAAGCTTGAAGATGTGAAGGCATTTTTGGCCGAGCACTTGGTGAGCTCGCGTCTTATGATAGCCATCGGCGGCGATCTGAACGAAGCGCTTGTAAATGAGCAGCTGCAAAAGATCTTAGATGCCATGCCAAAGGGGAGTGATGAACCGCTTGTTTCTTATGAGGTTCGCAAAGAAGCAAAAGAGGTGATCTTAAAGCGTGAGACGGAGCAGGCCTACATCTATTTCGGTTCGCCGTTTCACATCAAAGAGAGCGATTCGGATTACTATAAATCCCGTGTCGCGGCATTTATCTTGGGTGCCGGCGGATTCGGCTCACGCCTTATGGAGGAGATCCGCGTCAAGCGCGGGCTGGCATACTCGGCTTACGGACGCATCAACGCTTCGCAGTCAAACAGCCACTTTAGCGGTTATCTGCAGACGAAGATAGAGTCGCTTGAAGAGGCGCAAAAGACTGTTCGTGACGTGATCGCCGATTTTGTTAAAAACGGCGTGAGCAAAGAGGAGCTGGAGCAGACCAAAAAGTTCATGCTCGGAAGCGAGCCGCTTCGCGTCGAGACGATGAGCCAAAGACTCAACCGTACGTTAATGGAGTTCTATAAAGGTCAAGAGTTCGGCCACTCTGCCAAAGAGCTTGAACTTATCAAAGGGCTTAGCCTTAAAGAGCTCAATGAATTCATAGCTTCACATGTCGAGATCAACGATCTTAGTTTTGCGATCGTTACGAAATAGCCCAATAAATATTTCAATTTGCAATATTTTGAGTTTCACATGCCAAAAGGTGTTAGAGTAAAGAAAAAATGAGCAGGCATGGAATACTCAAAAGAGCAGTTAGAAAAATTTAAAAAACTAGGGGTGGGCTCCTTTAGCGAACTTGCCCTCATCACTCCAAACGGCTATGAGGATCTGCGCCTTGGCTCAAAGCTCATACCTCACATGCCGCAGATCATCGACGCTACAATAGAGTCGATCTACCGCGCTCCCAAATCAATACAAATTACCTTTTACGCCCACAACTTCTCACATGCCATACAAGGGGTGATCTTCGCTCCAAAGCCCTATATGCTTCATCAATTCCATATCGGTCAGCGCAACTATTTTTACGGCGTGATAGAGTGCAAGATGGGGCACTGCACGATTGCCATGCCAAAAAAAGTGAGCGCCATCGGCGAGATAACTCCCAAATATAAGAGCACACTTCGAAGCGATGTGATGCTGCGTTTTATGCGTGCTAATTTGACGATAGAGAATCTGGTTTGTGAGGGAATTCCTGAGGATATAGCCAAAAAAGCGGTAGATATTCACATGCCAAATGAAGAGATGCTAGAGCAAAAGAGCTTAAGCGAAGAGTCGCTTGAGGCGCTCAAATATATCGAACTTCACAGCTATATGCGAGAGATGCGCAAAAAGAGACGCTATTTTGACTCAATGCTCAAAGAGGCGGCGAATATCGATGCGTGGATCGATTCACTGCCCTTTAGATTGAGTGAAGATCAGCAAAAGGCCATCGAAGATATCCGCGGCGATATTCGCAGCTCTTATGCGGCAAGACGTATGATAGTAGGCGATGTGGGCAGCGGCAAGACGATGGTCATTTTGGCAGCCGCTATGATGGCACTCCCTAGCCGTTCTATCTTGATGGCACCAACGACCATTTTGGCCAATCAGCTCTTTGAAGAGGCGTCTAAATATATTTCACATGCCAAAATCGCACTTGTTACTAACAAGAGTAAAAAAGAGGATCTAAGCGGGTACGATTTTATCATAGGCACACACGCGCTTTTGTATCGCGAACTGCCTGAAGCGGCCGTGGTCATGGTAGATGAACAGCACCGATTCGGTACCTCGCAGAGAAACATGCTTGAAAAGTTGGTCGCTTCGGGCTCTACAAAACCGCACTATTTTCAATTCTCTGCCACGCCTATCCCAAGAACGCAGGCGATGATTGAGAGTGCGCATATCGATGTCAGCCTTATCACGACGACGCCGTTTCAAAAGGATATCACCTCAAAAGTGATCCAAAAACAGAACTTTAAAGAGCTGCTTGAGCATATAAAAAGCGAGATAGCGCTTGGCAATCAGGTTCTCTTGGTCTATCCGCTGGTAGAACAGAGTGAGATGATGGAGTATCAAAGCATCGAAGAGGCGCGCGGATATTGGGAGAAGAACTTTGATGGCGTCTATGTGACGCACGGGCGAGACAAAGAGAAGGAGGATGTCCTTTTGGAGTTTCGTGAAAAGGGAAAGATTCTGATCGCTACGACGGTCGTTGAAGTGGGCATCTCGCTTCCAAGGCTGAGCACCGTAGTCATCGTGGGTGCAGAGCGACTGGGACTCTCGACTCTGCATCAGCTTCGAGGGCGTGTAAGCAGAACGGGGCTCAAAGGGTACTGTTTTTGTTACACGAATCAAAAAGAGTCAAAGCGTTTGGAGTCGTTTTGCGACACAAAAAGCGGCTTTGCGATTGCGGAGCTTGATTTGCAGTTTCGTAAAAGCGGCGATCTGCTCAAAGGCTTGGCACAAAGCGGTAAAGAGTTCAAGTTTGTGGATATGGCAAATGACAAAGAGATAATAACAAGGGTTAAAAGGGATTTGGGGATTTAAAATTCACACGCCGAATTTCGGCATGTGAAAACTATTAATAGAGTCCGAAGCGTCCGTCGTTTCTTTTGTAAAGAACACGTGTTTTGCCGTCGTGGTCGATGAAGATCTCAAAGACCTTTTCGCTCTCTTTAAGGTCGTTGAGTACATCTTCTACTTCACGCGGTTTGTAAAGAGAGAGCTCAACAGGAACGATCTCATCCTCTTGTGAAAGCTCAGCTTCGTGAACGTCGATACCTGCAGTCGCTTCAGCTTTAGCTTCGTTCATGCCCACTTTGTAGTGATCCGTATCACGGTCATGCATACGGCGAAGCGCTTTTTTGGCACGCTCGATCGCAATATCGATGGCAACGTAGAGATCAAGGTCGTTTTGCTTGATGATGACGGAGTTTTTATGGGCTAGATTGATAACAAACTCTACATACGAGTGCTCTTTGCCCTTTTTCGTCTGTGTAGATGCAACGACATTGACAGAGATGATATCCATGTGGTATTTGTTGAGTGATTCAATTGATGAAGTCATGTGCGCTTTGATAGCGTCTGTGAGCTCCAGATGTCTTCCAGTGATGGAGATATTCATAGAGAATTCCTTGAGTTGTA
>JACXUD010000192.1 GCA_014764025.1 Campylobacterota bacterium
AAGAGCGCACCGAAATAACCCATTGCACTGCTAAACTCCTCTTTAAGCCCCGAGAGCTCCAAAACGAAGGTCTCCGTCCCGGCCGTTGCAGAGATGTGGATCGCCCTGCTCTCAAGCTCTTCGGCAAAGGCGCTGCTTCCAAGACTCTTCGTCCCCTCGCCCATCATCTTGGCACTCAACCTTGCCAAGCCGCTTAAGTTGCCATCGGCGATGCTTCCGCTGTTTTTAAAGACAAACTGCATGCTAAAGAGCGGAAGACGGCTGTCTTGCTCTATGATCAGCGGCACTTTAACGCCGTTACTCTCAATATAATTCACTGTCGCTGCCATAAGTAGTTGTCCTAATAGTAGTATGTAAAGTAGATGCTTCATGTCTATTTTTTCGGTTCAAAACGCTCTAATATCTCATAGGCCGTGTTGCGTATCGCAGGTGTTTCGCCTATATCGCGGATAAGACGTACCATCTCATCTTTGGCCATTCTAAAGCCCGCACCCGCACTGCGAACGACATTCTCTTCCATCATCGTAGAACCAAGGTCATTCGCCCCAAACATCAATGCCATCTGACCGATGTACGGCCCCTGCGTCACCCACGAGCTTTGGATGTTGGGCACATTGTCAAGATACAAACGCGCCACAGCTAAAAGACGCAAATAGCGGTTTGATGACGGCTTTGGCATATCGGGGATAAGGCGCAGAAGCTCGGTGTTCTTACCCTGAAAACTCCACATGATAAATGCTCTAAAGCCACCCGTTTCGTCTTGCAAGTTTCGCACCATATCAAGATGATCGATAATATCTTCGTCACTCTCGACCGTACCGTACATCATCGTCGCGGTCGATTTGATACCAAGCTTATGCGCTTTACGGTGGATATCGACCCACACCTCGGAGTCTATCTTTTTAGGAGCGATGATATCGCGCACTTTGTCAGAGAGTATCTCGGCCCCCGCCCCCGGAATAGAGGCAAGACCTTTGGCCTTAAGGCGCGTCAGCACCTCTTCGACGCTGATACGCGAGACCTTGGCGATAAAGTCGATCTCGATTGAGCTGAATCCGTGAATGGTGATCTGCGGATATTTGGTATGGATATGTTCGACTAGATCCTCATACCACTCGATCTTTAGCTTTGGATGCACGCCCCCTTGGAAAAGGATCTGCGTGCCGCCGATCTCTAGCAGTTCGTCGATCTTCGCATCGATCTCATCGAATGTAAGCACGTAGGCATCTTCATCCTTTTCATGTCTGTAAAAGGCACAGAACTTGCAGTCCACCCAGCAGATATTGGTGTAGTTGATGTTTCTATCCACTACGAATGTCGTGATGCCATCGGGATGGAGCTCTTTTTTGCGCGCCGTAGCCATGCGGCCAAGCTCTTTAAGGTCGGCATTTCTAATAAGCTCTAACGCCTCTTGCTTGGTTAGTCGTTTCATATCTTCACTTTTAATTCAGGGATTTTGGTGCGATTATAGAGCCTAGAAGCTTTATGAAGCCGCAAAGACTCTTTTAAACGCGTAAGTTTAAGAGACTATTTATTGATATCTTTAGAGATAGCGTCCAAGACACCGTTGATGAATTTCGGCGACTGCTCTGCAGCGAAGGCTTTCGTGACCTCGACCGCTTCATTGATAACCACAGCCGCGTCAAGCTCGCCCGAGATGATCTCATAGGTAGCAAGTCGAAGTGTAGCACGCTCGATGCTTCCAAGACGCTCGAAATCCCACTCTTTGAGGTGCTCGATGATCGCTTTGTCGATTCGTTCCAAATTTTCCATAACGCCGTCAAAAAGTGCAATTGCAAAATCTTTTTGCTTATTGCGGATCTTTTTCTCTTCTAAGATCTCATCGGTGTGCTCCGCGATCGCGCCGTTTCCAAGGTCATAAGCGTACAGAAGGCTTACGACTGCCATCCTAGCGTGGTGACGTGTTGCCATAATTACGCACCGATCGCTTCGTAAAGGTCAAGCATCTCGATAACGACCGTCATCGCCTCAAAGCCTTTGTTGCCCGCTTTTGTGCCCGAACGCTCGATCGCCTGCTCGATCGTGTCCGTCGTTAGAAGACCGAAACTTACAGGTTTTTTATGTTTAAGGCTCACCGTAGCGATCCCTTTTGTAGCCTCGGCACTTACATAATCAAAGTGAGGCGTTGAGCCGCGGATAACGGCACCGAGTGCACACACTGCATCATATTTGCCGCTTGCAAGAAGCTGTTCGATCACCATCGGAAGCTCGAAAGCCCCCGGTGCAAGAACGTGTGTAAGGTCTGCATTATCACCGCCGTGGCGTGCAAACGCATCTTTTGCGCCCTCTACGAGTCTATCCACCACAAAGTGGTTCCAGCGTGTACTTACTATGGCAACTTTTTTCCCGTTGATTACTCTTAATTTACCCTCGATTAGATTCATTTTTTTATATCTCCCTGATTTTTTTGATTTTTGTTATGAGTTTTTCTAGCTCGTCTAGCTTGATCATGTTAGGCCCGTCACTCAGTGCGATAGATGGGTCGAAGTGGGTCTCAAAGAAGAAACCGTCCACACCCACGGCTGCAGCCGCACTTGCCAAGTATGGCACCATAGAGCTGTCTCCGCCCGTCTTGCCGCCGAGCGAGCCCGGCATTTGCACCGAGTGGGTCGCATCGAAGATGACCGGTGCGAAGTTTCGCATGATGACCAAAGAGCGCATATCCACGACGATGTTGCCATATCCGAAGCTGCTGCCGCGCTCGCAGAGATAGACACCGTGTTTTTGGGCATTCTCGTAGCTCACCTCATCACATCCGCGGGTCTTGAGCACCTTGAGTACGGAGTGCTTCATATCGGGCGGATTAATGAACTGCCCTTTTTTGATATTGACCTCTTTATCGGTCTGCGCACACGCTACGAGCAGGTCTGTCTGACGACATAAAAAAGCGGGGATCTGCAGCATGTCCACCACCTCGGCCACGGCAGGCACTTGATGTGACTCATGCACGTCGGTGACCACTTTATAGCCAAAATCATCTTTGACCTTTTGTAGGATTCTCAGCCCCTCATCCATTCCAAGGCCGCGAAAACTATCAAGCGAGGTGCGGTTTGCCTTGTCAAAGCTCGATTTGAAATAGAAATCGATCGACGGGTCGTTTTGATAGACCTCAAGCGATTTGGCGATCTTGAAGATGTTTGCTTCACTCTCGATAACACACGGGCCGGCAAGTAGTTTCATATTTGAGCCTTGAAAAAAATAGAAAAAGATTATATCAAAATGGTCTAAGATTTTACTTATGGGCACCTCTAAAAACTCTACGTGCGATTTTAGAAGGAGCAATTTTTACTCTATTTATAGGAGGGGCTCGCACCTCCTAGCCAAAGCTAAGA
>JACXUD010000193.1 GCA_014764025.1 Campylobacterota bacterium
ATCGCCGTAGCTTTAGCTATGGCTCTTCGCGTCGCCTTGACTTAAGCAAAAATCTCCTAAAGCTAAAGCCGCGTAGAGTTTTTAGAGGTGCCCATAAATAGTAAAAATTAATCTGTTTTTAAGTAAATAATCGAGTGTTTTTTTTTGTTGCTGTTGTTAGGTATGATAAACACTTCTAAAAAAGAGAGTAGGTTTAAGTTCGCCTTATAAGTGTGTGGTATAATACGCGACTTTTAAGTGCCGATCAGTGCCAAAACAGAGACGAGATGCAATCAACCGAAATCGAAAATATTTTAAACTCAAAAGATAAACTCTTAACACAGATCTATTTTGAGCTTCAAGAGTTTTTTGAAAATAAATACGGCAAAGATACGGTCGTATTTATGGAGATCGGGACATTTTTTGAGGTCTATGAGATCAACAACGAAGAGCGTCAGATAGGCAAGGCAAAAGAGATAGCCGAACTGCTCAATATTCAGCTGACCAAAAAAAATAAAAACATCTTGGAGAACTCCGACAAAAATCCGCTTTTAGCAGGCGTGCCCGAGGTCTCGTTCGAGCGCTATCTCAACCGCCTTATCCAAGAAGAGAAATACACCGTCATCGTCATCAAGCAAAAGGGCAATCCGCCCAAAGTAAGCCGCTACGTCTCGCAGATCATCTCTCCGGGTACGAACTTTGACTACCTTGTCGATAACGACGACAACTATATCGTCTCACTTCTCATCGATAAACATCGCGGTATCTATAACGTCGGTTACTCTGCAATCGATGTCAGCACGGGCAAAACATGGCTCTTTGAGTCGCACGGAACCAGCGAAGACCCCTCTTATGCGCTTGATGAGCTCTTTAACCTACTCAATATCTACAAAACCTCCGAGGTGCTGATTACCTTTTTAGACGGTATAACCGATCAAAAGCATGTTATACAGTATCTTGAGATCGCCGAGCACTACCACTACAGCGTCAATAACTTTCGGCCCAAAATCGAGTTTCAAAACGAACTCTTTAAAGAGGTCTATCAGATCCAATCGCTCCTCTCGCCTATAGAGCATCTCGACCTTGAACGAAGCCCGATGATAACGGAGTCGCTTGCTTCGCTTATACACTTCGTTATAGAGCACGACTACCACATCGTTCAAAAGATGCACCGTCCTAACATCATAGATAACCGCCGCTTTGTCTATCTTGGCAATAATGCGCTTGAGCAGCTTGGCATTATCTCTAAAGATAAAAACGAGTTCACGCTTTTAAAGATGCTTGACCGTAGTGCTACGGCGATCGGCAAACGTCTGCTAAAGGAGCGTTTGCTCAACCCTATTATGGAAAAAAATGAGCTGGAGCGCCGTTATAACCTGATAGAGAAGGTCTCATCACATACGCGTTATCTAGACGAGATGATGCGCGGTGTTTACGACCTAGAGCGTCTTGCACGTCGTCTAAGCCTTGGCAAGCTTCACCCTTTTGAGATGAACCATATCTACGACTCGCTTTTGAGTGTGCGCAATATGATGGGGTACCTTAAAAAGCACAAGATCCAAAAAGCGCCGTTTTTAGATTCGGAGCTTGACGAGTTCATTCGCGATATATCAAAAAGCATCGATCTCGATGTCTCGCGGCGCTTCACCAACGCAACTATCGATGAGAACTTCTTGATGAGCGGCGTGGATGAGATGATCGACACGCTGGTAGCGGACAATTTAGCTCTGCTTGGCAATTTTGAGCGTATCATGCAGGAGATCGAGTCGCTCTATGAGCTCTCTAACCTCAATGTCAGCAACAAGACGGTGACTTTGGGGCTGCTTGAAAAAGAGGGCTACTACATCTCTATCACCAAAAATCGCTTTTCAATGATAGAGAAAGAGTTTAAAAAACACTCGTTCACTTTGGCGAATCGGCATGTGAATCTTGGCGATTTTAGCGTCAAGAAGCTGATGAACAATGTCAAGATCACTTCAGATTTGACCGACTCTATCTCCGACAAGATCATGAAAAACCGCCGAAAGATCGTCTCTTTGGTCAAAGAGAAGTATGTGAAGCTGCAGCTTGTCTTTGAAAAGCGCTACTCGCTTCTCTTTGAGCGCATCATCGCCTATATCGCCGATATGGATGTGGCGGTAAGCTCATCGAAAGTGGCGCAAAGCTACAACCACGCCCGCCCTATGATCGTGGAGACGCAAAAAAATGAGAATTTCATGCAGATCATGCAGCTGCGCCATCCGCTCATAGAGATACAAGAGCGCGGCGGATTATATGTACCAAACGATATCGTGATGGGGAATCGCCGCTATATGGATCTGCCGCATCCAACGACCGTGATGCTTGACGTGGCGGTGCATGATGGGCACGAGATACACGGCGTACTGCTCTATGGCATCAACTCAAGCGGCAAGAGTTCGCTGATGAAGAGTATAGGCGTGGCGGTTTTGATGGCGCAGTGCGGCTTTTTCGTGAGCGCATCGGTGATGAAGTTCTCTATTTTTGAATCTATTTTCACGCGTATCGTCTCAAAAGACAACCTCTCAAAAGGGCTCTCGACCTTTGCCGTTGAGATGCTGGAACTCAAGAATATCTTTAACCGCGCCCATGCCAAATCGCTTATTTTGGGTGATGAGATCAGCCACGGCACCGAGACGCTCTCGGGTGTTGCGATCGTGGCGAGTGCCATCATGAAGCTCTCGACCATCAAGCCGATCTTTTTGTTTGCAACACACCTGCATCAACTCTCGACGATGCAGGAGATTCGACGTCTTAAAAACGTGGTCGATCTGCATCTAAGCGTGGAGTATGATGAAACCAAAGACAAGCTCCTCTTTAACCGTGTGTTACAAGCGGGAAGCGGCAGCAGCATCTACGGTCTTGAGTTTGCCAAATCGCTCCATATGGACGGTGAGTTCTTGGAGAGTGCGAATAGGATACGAAAACGCCTTGCCAACGACTTTGACGAGCTGGAGCTCTTGGTGAAAAAACGCACCAGCAAATACAACAAGAACCTCTATGTCACCAAGTGCGTCATCTGCGGAAGTGCCGCAGAGGATGTACACCATATCGCCCATCAGTCGCAAGCCGACAAAGGCGGATTTATCGGGCATTTTCACCAAGACAACAAACACAATCTCGTGCCGCTCTGTAAAGAGCACCACAAGCTCATACATGAGGGCAAGATACGGGTCGATGGCTTTGTGATGACCTCTAAGGGGCTCGAGCTAAAATATGAAGAGCAGCTTGCTAAACCAAGAGCCGCAATTATTGAGGAGCCGCTTATAAACGAGATAGAGGCTAAGGCCAAACCTGAGATAGAAGAGAAAAAATTTACGTTGGATGATTGGGACT
>JACXUD010000194.1 GCA_014764025.1 Campylobacterota bacterium
ACTCCGTCTTGGCAGAGTAGCCTATTCCATCCGTGATGACTAATATTGCTTTTTTAGACAATTAGTCTCCTTTAAACAAAAGATTGTCGCGATTATACTATAATGTCGCTTTTATTTTTAAAAGGATCATCGACTTGCTCTATTGGCTTCATGAACTTCTCAATATAAACCTTCTAGGTTATATCACAATTCGCGCCGGTGTGGCTTTTTTCATCGCTCTTCTCTTTACGCTGCTTGCAATGCCCTATTTTATTCGCTGGGCGCAAAAAAGCTCAAGCGTGCAGCCCATCAACACATGGGCTCCGGAGCGTCATCAAGGTAAAGCGAAGACCCCGACGATGGGCGGTATCGTCTTTATCGGCGGAACGATCTTCGCGTCACTTTTAACGATTAAATTTTCAAATATGTATGCGCTCGGCGGTGTTTTAACGCTTATACTTTTTATGCTCATCGGCTTTCAAGACGATATCGCGAAGATCAAGAAGAACCAAAACCTTGCAGGCCTTAAACCGCGTACAAAACTCTTTTTGCAGATCGCCTCTTCACTGCTTATCACCTGCTTTTTATGTCTATTTGCCGATTTCAATACGAAGCTTTATGTACCCTTTCTCAAAACGGCACTCCTCGACATGGGCGGATTTGCCGTTATCTTTTGGTGTTTGGTCATCATCTCGACCTCTAACGCCGTAAACCTCACCGACGGACTCGACGGACTAGCAACGGTGCCGTCCATCGCTTCGCTTGCCTCGTTTAGCATCATCATCTATATCACGGGCAACGTAACGATCAGCAGCTACCTGTTGCTTCCTAGCTTTGACGTAGGCGAAGTCGCTGTGATATCTGCTGCACTTATGGGTGCTCTCAGCGGCTTTTTATGGTACAACTGTCACCCCGCAGAGGTCTTTATGGGTGATAGCGGCTCGCTTACCATCGGTGCTTTTTTAGGCTATGTTGCCATCATCAGCAAAAGCGAGATTCTTTTAATATTGATCGGTTCTATCTTTGTCATCGAAACCGTCTCGGTCATCTTGCAGGTGGGAAGCTTCAAGCTCCGCAAGAAACGTGTCTTCTTGATGGCGCCTATCCACCACCACTTCGAGATGAAGCACTGGCACGAGAATAAGATCATCGTGCGTTTTTGGATCATTGCCGTTCTCTCGAATCTGCTTGCACTCATAACGCTAAAGATCCGTTGATGCAGCGTGTTTCACTCTTTGGTTACGGCAAAACAACCAAGGCACTTGCAAAGTGCTTTTCACATGCCACTTTTTATGACGACAAGTGTGTCAAGCCCTTTAAAGATGAATCAGGCTATAGCGTCAAGCCCTCTAGCGAGTTCAACCCTGCCTACTCCGATCTTGAGATTACCTCGCCGGGCATTGCACCGAACAACCCTTTGATTCAAAAGGCCAAAAACCTTATTAGCGAGTACGACTACTTTGCCGACACGAAACCGCTCAAGGTCTGGATTAGCGGCACAAACGGCAAAACCACGACTACACAGATGATGCA
The DNA here is from genome assembly GCA_014764025.1 of Campylobacterota bacterium. Classification (GTDB taxonomy): domain Bacteria; phylum Campylobacterota; class Campylobacteria; order Campylobacterales; family Sulfurimonadaceae; genus JACXUD01. Next base: position 1,513 of record JACXUD010000194.1, read on the forward strand.
GCACCTTTTGGCTCATCGCGGCTCGCTTGCAGGAGGCAATATCGGAACGCCGCTTGCGGAGTTGGATTCACATGCCGCTATTTGGATCTTAGAGACAAGCTCATTTACCATGCACTACACTAACAAAGCGCGCCCGAATCTTTACGTGCTCTTGCCGCTTAGCCCTGACCACCTCAGCTGGCACGGCGGGATGGATGAGTATATCGCCGCAAAACTCAAGCCTCTCTCATTCATGCAAGAGGGCGAAGTGGCGATCATCCCCGAGGCCTATAAAAACACCCCTTCAGATGCACACATCATCACCTACAAAGATGAGTTCGAGCTGGCCGAGCATCTTGGTATTGAGATCAAGAATGTCAATTTCAAGGGCGCTTTTTTGATGGATGCCATCTTGGCGATGAGTGTCGATAAGATCCTTTTTGACACGATTGACTACGAGAAAATAAACTCCTTCGTCATCGAAGCGCACCGCCAAGAGGAGCTTCATGATATTCACGGCAGACTTTGGGTCAACGACACAAAAGCGACCAACCTCGATGCGACTATTGCCGCACTCAAAAGATATGAAGAGAGTTTTATTCACCTTATCCTCGGCGGCGATGACAAAGGGGTGGATCTGAGCGAACTTTTTGCCTTTATGAAGGGGCGAAAAATAAAAACCTATCATATCGGTTCAAATAAACTCAAGCTCCAAGATTTGGCATGTGAATATAGTATTGAACATGAGCAGACAAAGAACCTAGCCGATGCTATAGTGCAGATAGCTAAGCATCTAAAGAGAGGTGAAGTCGCCCTGCTCTCTCCTGCTGCGGCAAGCCTTGATGAGTTTAGTTCATACGTGCAAAGAGGCAACGAATTTAAAGAGGCGGTCAAAGCGCTCTCATGAAACGCCTTGGGATATTGGCATCACACAACGGCAGCGGTATGGATGCCATCTACGAAGCAATTCAAAACAATATTTTGGCATGTGAAATTGTCGTGGTCATCTCGAACAACTCAAATTCACATGCCATATCCAAAGCCGCCTCTTACGGAATCAAGACCTTTATCGTAAACTCAAAAACGGTCGATGAGCCTGATATGCGCATTGAAGAGCTTTTGAAGCAATACGAGTGCGATCTTATCTTCTTATCGGGCTATATGAAGAAACTCTCGGCTTCTTTAACACACAACTTCACCATCATCAACTCACACCCCTCACTCCTGCCAAAATTCGGCGGCGCGGGGATGTATGGCCGTTTTGTTCATGAAGCGGTCATCGCAAGCGGCGAGAAGCAGAGCGGCGTAACCATTCACTATGTTGATGAGAACTTTGACGAAGGGGAGATCATCTATCAAGCTTCGCTTGAAATAGATCCAAACGAAACCCCCAAATCTTTGGAAGAGCGGATAAAAACGCTTGAAAAAGCGGCGATCGTTGAGGGGATGAAGCTGTGTTTGAAGTAGCGGAGTATATCGGCATCATCGCAGCGGCAATGAGCGGTTTTTTTGTCGCCGCACGCAATCAGCTCGATCTGCTCGGCGTGCTTATAGCCATGTTTTTAACCGCATTAGGGGGCGGGCTGGTACGTGACGTGATCGTTGACCGCGTGCCTTTTGCCTTTACCAACACCTTCCCAGCCGTCGTCATCCTTATTTTGCTCGTCTCTATGCTCTTGCTTAAACTCCACAAAAAAGATTCGCTAGAGAACAAGCCCCTCTTTATCCTCAGCGACTCTATCGGACTTGTCTCATTCAGTATCGCCGGCGCCATGATAGCCATCGATCACCATTTCAATCTCACGGGCGCTATGGCGGTTGCCTTTATTACGGC
>JACXUD010000195.1 GCA_014764025.1 Campylobacterota bacterium
TTTGAAATGAAAGCGCTTTTAGCGTTTTGGCAAAATACAAGAGAGTTTTGAATTGAGTTGAAGCGAAGCCACCGTTCCTTCATGCCCGTCGGTACGGTTTTTGACGGAGATTTTTGCCCCAAGAGCATCTGCGGCACTCTTAGCCAAGAAGAGACCGAGTCCCACGCCCGATTTGTTGCCTTGGCGTTTGAACGGAGCAAAGAGGTCCACACTCTCATCTATCCCGCACCCTTCATCGATCACCTCTATTAAAAGACCGACATCGTCAAGCCTGCTTCGAAGTGTTACGGAGCGATCTTTGGGTGTGAACTTCAGTGCATTTTGTAAGAAGTTCTGCACTATCTGATTCAAAAGCCCCACTTGCAGTTGGGCCATAAAGCCGTTTGGCTCAAAGCTCATATGCAGTGTCTTGCCTTCATTCTCGGCTAGAAGCTTGAAATCGTTTGCTTTTTGTCGTAAAAGAGCGATCACATCGACCTCTACGGGCTGTTCTAGCTGTGCTCCCTCTTGACGGCCGATATTCAGGATGTTCGAAACGATGACATTCATCTCATCTACTGTTTTATTGGTGATCTTTATAGCGTCAATATACTCTTCGCTGGAGCGTTTTTTAATAAGCGTGACTTGATTTTTGAGTTTTATGACCGCTAGCGGTGTTTTGAGTTCATGTGCCGTTCCTATGAAGAGCTCTTTTTGATATTTGACGAAGTTTTGGATTCGTCCGATAAGATGGTTGAGCGTAACGCCTAGATCCTCAAACTCCTGGGGGAGCTCTTCGATTTTAATCGGTCGTATAAGATGCTCGTTCATATTGGAGAGCCGCTTGCTGAGAGTACGTAGCGGCGCTACAAGCATCTTTGAAAGTGCGATGGCATAGACGATTACCAGCAAAAAGCCTGCCGCATTAATGATAAGAATGTAGTGAAATATTTTGTCTAATAGAATTTTCGTAGTCGTGATTTCACGAGTGATCTTAAGATAGCTCTTGTCATCAAGATTGAAGGGGTAGATAAGGGTCAAATAGGTGCGCTCTTTTTTCGTATCTTGATAAATATCGGTACTGCCGTACTGTTTTGGTATCTGCGTAACTTCAATACTAAGGTTGAAAGATGGGTCGAGGTAGGCGTTTTCAACCTGCATTATAGAGAGGTTGTTCGCAATATTCCTGGCATAACCCAAGAGCTCTTCGCGTTTTTCATCATAGATGGAATTTTCGATGTAAAAATAGAGTAGTGACGAGAAGATAAAAATCAATGAAGCCGAAGCGATCATCAACTGAATCAAAAATCTTCTGCGGATACTCTGTTTAGAAAAAAACATTATTGCCCTCGGCATGTGAATATATCGCATAATTATATCGAATTAAAAAAGGAGTTAGGAAGTTTTAGCCCGACGGGGCTAAGAAAAGGGGTTAATTAACCTCTTTTGGGAAGCAGAAGCGGTACCCTCTGCGGCGCACCGTTTCGATGGTAGTTATATTAAGCGGTTTATCCATTTTTTGGCGGATCTGGTTGATGGCAACCTCGATGACGTTTGGCGTTACGAGTTCAGGCTCTTCCCAGATTGCATCAAGAAGCTGCTCTTTAGAGACGATCTGATCACGATGGCGTGCAAGGTGCGTAAGAACTTCGAACGGCTTTCCTTTAAGTTCGATCTCTTGGTCTTTATAAGTTATCTTCTCCTCTTCAGGATTGATCGTCAGGTTTTCGATCTCGATGATATTGCTGCCGCCAAAACGTAAGCGAGCCTCTAGTCTTGCGACTAAAACGTCAAAATCAAACGGTTTTCTGATATAGTCGTCCGCACCGCTTCTTAGTGCTTCGATTTCACTCTCGTTATCATCACGTGCAGAGAGAACGACAACTACGGTTTTAGGTGTTTTTGATTTGATATTGCCGATGATATCGACGCTGTTTCCATCCGGGAGCATCCAATCCATAAGTACAAGATCGTAATTTCTAATATCTAGGTAGTACTCGCCGTCTTTGAGAGTCTCTACAACATCACTTTGATAACCGAACTCTTTAAGCCCCTCGGCAAGCATCTTATTCAGTGTTACTTCATCTTCAATAATCAGAATTCTCATTCAATTTTTTCCTGTCATGAATATTTTGCGGAATCATATCATATTTTTAGCTAGATTTAAACTTTTTTTCAACTTTTTTTAAAAAAAAATTAACTTTGGTTTAAGATTTGTTTTTCGATTTATAGGTAACGCTAACGCTGCAATCGGGTAAAATAGAGGGTTTTGTAAGTGTAATGCTCATCTTTTTTATAAGCGGGAATCGACTCGTTAGGAGCTGTGAAAGTGAAATTAGAGCCTCTTCTATCAGCTCGAATCGCTGCTCGATGATGTGATTTTTGATCACATCGGCAACCTCTGCGTAGTTTACAAACTCATGAGAGGTGAATTTGTAACTAAGCCGAGCATCGATGATAACATCTTGCGGAGCAAGACGCTCAAAGTCCAAAATGCCGATGATCGCTTGAAATCGAAGGTCGGAGATTTTGATCTTCACGGTTATGCCACACGCTTCTCTTCGCCCTTGACGATGCGGATGATATTCGGAATATGTTTATAAAAGAGAATGAAAGCGATAAAAAGGATAGGTGCGTGAGCCATATCGGGATGGATGATAAAGCTCGATATCACAAGTGCGACAAGGCCAAGAAGCGATGAGAGTGAAGATATTTTGAGTGTTTTAGCCAATACGCCCCAAGTGATAAGCGCGATAAGCGTTTCAATCGGCAAAAGTACCATCATGACACCCATTCCCGTCGCGACGCCTTTGCCGCCCTCAAAGCCAAGATACGGGCTAAAGCAGTGACCGATGACAGCAAGTACGGCAACTCCCCAAAGTGTCGCTTCGCTCATGCCTGCAATCATCGCAACCGCTAAAACGACCATACCCTTGAGCGCATCGAGGGCTAATGTCGCAGCACCCAGTTTCTTGGCTAATTTTGGATCTTTCTCTTTGACGACACGAAGAACGTTGGTTGCGCCGATATTCTTCGAACCGCTGTTTTTAATGTCCACGCCTGCAAATTTTTTGGCGATCAAGAGACCGAACGGAATACCGCCTATAAGGTATGCGGCAAGAAAGAACTGAACGTTCGTGTTAAATAAAAAATCCATTAAGATTCCTAAAATAAAGTTGCAAAATCTTACTCTAAATATTTTTATAACCTCATAAAAGAGCGAAGTTGGCACGTTATATGTTTATTTAGAGGTGCCCTTTATATAAAAGAGAGGTTTAATAATGGTAAACGAGATACGACCTGCACCATTTGTGCTCATATCATCCAATCACGGTGCGATGAT